>JABJCS010000413.1 GCA_018665505.1 Alphaproteobacteria bacterium | reverse complement strand
TTTCGGCAGCATCGCCGGTCGGGTTGCCGGCGGCTTCGCAGCACCTTGCAGACGGACCGGCAGCATAAAAGCCATCGGCAACGCGACAAGCGATAGAAGTCCACAGATCAGAAATACATCCTGCGGCCCGACAACGCCGGCGAGCCACGCCCCTCCCGTGAGCGCCAGAACGGGGCCAAGTTGCGTCACCGCCCGGCTGGAGCCGACACGCGTTCCCGTTTTGGCACGATCACTCGCCGCATAACCCAAGGTGACGAGCAGCAAGGCAGCATAGGACATCCCCCACAATAGCCGCCCGCCAAGTAACGGCGCCCACCCCTGGAACACGCCGTAGCTCACGGTCGAGAGGACCGAGGTGATACAAGCGATGATACAAAGATTACGGAGCCCGACACGTTGGCCGAAATATGCCACGAAGCCGTAGGTAAAGGTGCGGATGACACGGTTTGCGGCCAGCAGAATGCCGACCCAAAAAAGACTAACGCCGAAGGCTTCCGCATTCACCGGTAAGACGACGTAAATCAGGGAATCGCCAAGAAGTGCGAGCGACAATGCGCCCGACGACAGCCAAAGGCTCCGCCAGCTCTGATCCTGCTTTTCTTCTTCGGCCTCGGCCATGCGCCGTCTCATCTGTAGGGATGGACAGAGCTAGAGGAATTACATCCCTTTAGCCAGCAGGTGGTGTCCGCTACTCCGCGGCCGGATCGAGCTTTTCCAGCCTTGGCGTATCGTCCGGCTTATAATCAAGTTGCGGTGTCTCGGGCACCTGGCAGCCGACCGGACAACAGCGACCCGGTTGCTTGGAGACGCGCTTGCCATCTTCCGCCAAGACGTCACGGTCGAGCAGTTTTTCGACCAGCTGAACCCGCTCTTCAATCGGATAATAGCGATAGATTTCGCGCTTCATCGCGGCCGGTGAACCACCGCCGTGCAGACTGATGACGGACATCCACGATCCCGTCTTCGATGCGGTCAGGTCTTCCATGAACCGGGCGACTTCTGCGCGGTGGCCATGCGGGATGTCCGCGCGCGCCTGCAGCATTGTGGAGAGATCGCCTGCCGTTTCCGGATTGTGATCTTCATCGGGCCCCGGTAACGCCACGATCAAACCACCGGAGACTTCATGCGCGATCCGATGCATGTCGTAGATTTGCGTGGCCATCATCAGCTTGCCGACGTTGGCGAAGACACCGTCCGGCTGAAAGCTACCCGCCGGGTCCGCAAAGCCATAGACAGAGGCCGCAACACCACAGGCGTAGAAGCCTTCGACGATCTTAATCAGCTCAACCATACTATCGCGGAGATGCGGCGTGGCTTCGACGGAAAGGCCGTTGGCCTCGCTCATCATTACACCTCCACCGATCAGCAAGTCGCCGAACCCAGCCCGCGCGCCGATGCAGCTGTGCCGGTGATGGGTCGCGTAGGTCGAGGTCAGGAATTGCGAATGTTCCCACTCGCCCGCCATAAATACCCGGTCCCAAGGCACGAACACGTCGTCGAAGATCGCAACACCTGTCGCTTGCCCGTATTTTGCACTGAACTTAGCCGAGGCATCATCGTGACGGCCGGCCGGGCGCGAGACGATGGTGATGCCCTCCGCATCGACCGGGATGGCGCAGCAGATCGCGAATTCGGCGTCCGCTTCCGTCATATTGCGGCCCGGCATGACGAGATATTCATGGACGTACGGCGCTGCCGTGATGATCGCCTTGGCACCCCGTATGATCACGCCATCGGCACGACGTTCCTTAATATGCACATAGGAATCTGGATTGGGTTGGTCCGACGGCCGCAGCTTCCGGTCGCCTTTGCCATCGGTCATCGCAACACCGAGAGTCAGATCCTCGTCCTGGACCTTATGCAGATAGTTGAGGAAACGTTGGTGCGTCTCGGTGCCCTTATCCTCGTCGATCCGATATGTCGCCTGATAGATCGCATTCAGCGCATCGTGGGTGAGATACCGCTGCGCACAGCCGACTTCGCGGCACAGCAGACGCACCGCCTCGAGCTTGTTGATCAAGTCCTGGGGCGTGCGGCAGATATGCAGCATCCGATTAACGTCCTGCCCGGTAGTGTGCTGCTCGGCCACCATCAGAGGACGGTAGTCCTCCTCCAAGGCAAAATCATAGGTGACGCCGATAGCATCGACACCGGGGCGGAACCGAGGTTCGTCCGCCACACTCTCAATCCGGTCGCCGTCACAGAAGACGCGCGGATTATAGCGGCGCAAGGATTCCCGAAAATCATCGGATGTCATGAACATGGCAATAGTTCTCCCCCTCAGGCGACGAGCGCGTCGGCCAAGGTATTCAGATTATCGTGGATCTCAAGGCTCATCACCGCCGCCTTTACCGCTTCAGCCTTCTCTAGACTGACTGTGCGGGTGGCATTGGCAAAAAACTTCGCTTCGAGATCTCCCTGTGTAACCGGATTATCGGCGGAACCACGATTGATGCCCTCGCGGTGCGACAGTGTGCGTCCGTCCGTGGTCTCGATCACCACCTCGCCCGAATAATACTTCGGATAGGCGGAATCGGGATCGATCTCGTAGCCGGACTTCGAGCAAAGATCGAGGATCGTCGGATCGCGCAGCGCGTCGTCCTCCAACTCGTCGAGAGTGAATTGCCCCCGCGTCATGCTGGCAGACATGATGTAGTGCACGCTGAACTGTGCGTCATAAGCGTTCTGCGGATGCATCTTATTGGCTTCCGGTTCACACACCACATTCGATTGATCCTCGTGAATGCGCGCCGTCATAGATTTGACGTCCGCCGGGCTCAATCCGTGTTTCTCCTTCAACGCCAAGGTCGCGTCCGCAAAAGCGTGATTGAAGTGGCAGGCCGGATAGGGCTTGAAGGCGATCTCCATCAGGCTCCACTCCTCGCCGAGTCCATCCGTCATGACACGCGGGTCAGCCATCGCCGTATCGCGCATATAAAGATTGAACAGACCGTAGCGCCCTTCATACGGTTTGCGCGGACCAAAATACCCGTGCTTCGCCATCATCGCCGCCGTTTGGCCGCATACGCTGGCCCAAGCCGGGTGGTTGCGTTTCGTCCAGGCGCCATCATCCAGAAATTCAAGGCTGGCAGCGGCTTGCGACAGCACGATGCCTTGCGCGTCGAGCAATTGATCGCCCTTGAGGCCATAGAGATAGCTGGCCCCGATGGCGGATCCGAAAGCGCCGACGACACCGGTCGGATGGAATCCCCGTTGATGGAACCCGCCATTGGCGGCAGCGCCAATCCGGCTGGCGGCTTCCGAGGCAATCAGGAAAGCACCCAACGCCTGGCGCCCGGTGGCTCCGGTCGCGAGACCCGCCGACAACATGGTCGGCACGGCGCTGGCGGAGGTGTGAACGACGGCCCCACTATGCGTGTCGTCATAATCAAGCCCGTGAATGAGCGTGCCATTCAGATGCGCCGAGTCCCGTTGCGTGAGGCGCAAATCCATACCGATAATCGGATAGTCACCGTTTCCACCGATCTCCTGCAGCGCCGACGCTAGGCGTTTGGCAAAATCGAAGCCGACTGACGCGAATCCGATCCCGAGCGCATCCAAGATATTGAGTTTGGCGCGGGCAATCACTTCCGCCGGCACGCGATCCAAATCGAAGCCTTCGACAAAACCTGCCATGGATTGGGATAAGGTGCCCGTCCCAGAGACTGACACAGTTGATACGTCATTCATGATTATTTCCCACCATCAGAATCTTTCTGAACATGATCTTTGATAGAGACAACTCTCTTCGCTGTCATTCCCGCGAAGGCGGAGGATAACTTACACTATTTGCAATTTCAAAGTCGGTCACGCCGCCTCGGCACGCGCGATTGCTTCCGCCACATCGACGATCCGTTGTGCCTTATCGACGATGGGATAATCGACGAAATAGCCGTCGATCTGAATTGATGCCGACCCCGCAGCCTCGGCTTCGGCAAATGCATCAATGACCTTGTGTGCGAAAGCAAGTTGTTCTGCCGTCGGTGTGAACGCGCCATTGGCGACCGGCACCTGATCCGGATGGATGCAGAGTTTTCCCTGAAACCCAAGATCGCGCACCAGATTGCAAGATTCCAAAAAACTATCGTGCTCACGGATGTGGATGAAGACCGTATCGATGGGCGGTTCTAATTCACCGACACGCGACGCGACGACCATTTCGGCCCGCATACTGGCAAGTTCGGTCTCCGCCAAGGACCACTCCATACCGAGATCCTTGGTATAATCACCAGCACCAAAGGACAGGCGTTTAATTCGCGTCCCGGCGCGGGCGATGTCACGCGCCGCGTCTTGACCTTTCGCAGTTTCGATAATCGGCATGATATCGATCGAGCCGACTTCCATTCCACGCTCACGTTCGAGATTACCGACCAACCAATCGACCGAGCGCAGATCGTCGACGCTTTCCAGCTTCGGCAGGACGATTCCGTCGAGCCAAGGCCCGACAATTTCACAAATATCGCCGTAGCAGAATTCCGTGTCGTAGGCGTTCACCCGTACATAGCCGCGACAACGGCGCGGATGTTGCAGCGCTTCCACCGCGACCGCGCGAGTCGCCGGTTTTTCAGAGATGGCGACAGCGTCCTCAAGGTCGAGAATGACGACATCGGTACCGGATTCGAAGACTTTTTCGACTTTGCGTGGATGATTACCGGGACAGAACAGATACGTGCGATTGGCTTCCATACGGACCTCCTAATGTTGGACCGATTAGCTACCTAGCGTCTCGTAGGAAAACTCCAAGCGGTACGTGTGCCGATCCTCGGGATGATCACTGACGGAGACTTCGAGCACACGACCGTCGGTCGCCGAATATTGTCGGACCACGCGCAAAGCTGCTGTACCGTCCTCGATCTCCAACTGTTCGGCTCGCTTTCCGCTCAACTTGCAAGCGGACAGCTCCAGTTCAACTTTTTGCACCTTCTCGTCGAAGACTTCCTCCAGAATCTTATGGACCGGCCGATCATCCAGGCCGATGTACTCTAGAAGTCCGGAGAATTCGGGCCGGATGTAAATCTCGGTCCAGCAAAGTTTGCGCCCGGTCTCCGTCTCACTTCGCAAGCCACCCAGGCGCACTATCCGGGCGCCTTCATCCAAATCGAACCAACCCGCCAATTCGGCATCCGCCTGAAGCTCGATCATCTCCGAGATATCCAACGCCGTGTCGGCAGCGTATTGCAGCAATCCTTCAACGGTTTGAAGGGTTTGGACATAGGCCGTAGCCGGCTCCAACGCCTTCACGATTGTGCCAATCGCCTTGCGCCGCTCGACCAATCCCGCCGCTTCCAACTCCGCCATGGCATTGCGAATCGTGAACCGGCTAACGCTAAACCGCTCTCACAAATCCAACTCCTTCGGGAACAAACCACCGAGAGAATAAACCTCGCCCGCTAGTTCCGACCGCAGGATTTGTGCGATTTCACGGTATCTGGGAACACGTTTGCTTGGCCTTCTGGCCATTCCGAAGCGCCTTTGTTAGCGATGACTAGGCCGAACTATGGTGACAGGCGTATCTTGTGTCAATGTAGCGCCAAGACTTACAACCGTAGAAGGAACCGGACCAACTTCTTGGTGCGATCTCCGAAAAGAGAAGCCGTATAAAAACTCCCAGCAGCTCTTTTCGTGACTTCGCTCCGGGTCGGATAGGGCGCAATTGCGCTCGCCATCGCGCCGATTTTCAACCCCTGATCGACCGCCAAGACCCAAGGAAGAATGAGTTCACCAGCATGCGGCCCCACGATGCAGGCCCCGTGAATGCGTCCCTTGCGATCCGCGATCACCTTTATAAACCCATCCGTTTTACGCTCCGCCTGCGCCCGGTCGTTCTCACCGAACGGCCAACGCAAGATCCGAATATCCCCACTGAGGCGTTCCTTCGCTTGATCTTCGGTCAATCCTACGTTCGCTAGTTCCGGGTCGGTATAGGTTACCCAAGGCACCGCCTTATAATTCGCCTTTGCCGGTAACTTGAACAACGCGTTGCGGATCACGATTCCCGCGTGATACCCGGCGACATGGGTGAATTGAAGTGCGCCCGCGACATCACCGATGGCAAAGACACGCTTGTTGGAAGACCGCAGTCGCGCATCTACGTCGATACCCTTGGGGGAATATTTAATACCCGCGGCTTCAAGGTTGAGTCCGTCTAAATTCGGCCTCCGCCCGGCTGCCACCAAAACATGACTTCCGTTAATACGTTCGGACACGCCGTCAGCGTTAATGTCGACGACAACACCCCCTGTTTCTTCCGACACGCCGACAATCTGCACGCCTTCGCGCAATTTAACATCCTCGCGCTGAAGTTGTCGCCGCACGACCTCTGCGGCTTCGGGATCGTCCTTCGCGAGAATACTGAACATTTCCAATACCGTGACCCGCGCGCCCAAACGCCGGTGCGCTTGCGCCAATTCGCACCCGATCGGGCCGCCACCAATCACAATAAGATGCTCAGGGCATTCCCTAAGATCGAAAACCGTCTCGTTTGTGAGATACGGCACATCGCTCAAGCCCGGGATCGGCGGGACGCCAGCGGAAGAACCGGTCGACACCACGAAATATTTGGCACGAACCGTGACGTCTCCAGCCATCACTTCGCGCGGCCCGGTAAAACGACCGGCAGCTTGTATTACATGGACACCCAATCCCTCGAACCGCTCCACGGAATCGTTCGGCTCAATCGCACCAATGACGGCGTGGACGTGTTCGTGAACCTTCGAGAAATCCACCTCGGGTACAGAGGATTTGATCCCGAACACTTCGGCCGTCCGGAGTTCCTCGGCCTTATGGCCCGCCGCGATCAACGCTTTCGACGGCACGCAACCGTAGTTCAGGCAGTCTCCGCCCATTTTCCCGCGCTCTATCAGGACAACGCGGGCACCCATCTGCGAGGCACCGGCAGCTACGCTCAATCCACCTGATCCCGCGCCGATCACGCATATATCGGTCTCAACCGTTTCTGTCGTCATCATCTCTCCAAACGCCATTGGGCCACATATACCCGTCTAGTTCGTGTTTATGCGACATAACTGCAACACACAAATTCGTCAGTCTTTCCGAGCTCCGCAAACATATGCTAACACCATGCATAATGGAACATTCGAAACATACGCAGCGGTTTAGCCTGTCGGGTAAAACGGCTCTCATCACAGGATCGTCCCGTGGTCTCGGCTGGGAGATCGCTAAATCCATGGCGGAAGCGGGTGCTCATACGATCCTGAACGGTCGCGACCGCCAGATCCTGGAAAACAATGTCCAGGTGCTCTCACAATCCTATCTGCAAGCGGAGGCCATTGTCTTGGACGCATCCGATACCGCCGCGGTTACACAATGGGTCGCGGAACAAGCACCCGAAGTCGATATACTCGTCAACAATATCGGTCCGCGCACGCGTCGTCCGATAGCCGAATTGATGCCTCAAGATTTCCGCAACATGCTC
>JABJCS010000412.1 GCA_018665505.1 Alphaproteobacteria bacterium | reverse complement strand
TGAAATATGCTGGAGAACTGCTGTCATCCGGCACCAACCAATTACTTTCGGAGACGATCTCCGAACAGCACGTAATTGCATTGATCATGCCCTTGGCTGCGATATACCAATCGTGGCGGTCATAGGGGGATAGTCCCCGGAACGCTTCCTGGGATTCATATAATCCGGTTCTGGCCGCCTTGTGTGCCGAGCGCAATTGCTCAATGGCGAATTCCAACCATTCAGTTCGATCCATTGCGTCCCACGATCTTGGTCAATCCAGAAGACAGCGCTCAATCGCTCGCTCTGTCAGGTTTACCAAAAGGTGGCTCTTATGCTTGTTGTCCGCAAGGGGAAGCGCGCCGTGGACCGTCTTTTCCGCTGCCGCTCTAATCGTCTCGGAGGGATGGATTTGAATCTCAGTGACCAACGGCTCACCGACAACTGGTGCTGTCGAGAAAATGCTCGGCAACACCATGCCGCAGATATGATGCACACCCAGCTCGTAGGGCGTGACATCCTGCATGGTGATCGGAAAGACCGCCGGCGCCTTCCCCGTCACCATCTCCATGATGTGTAGGATTGAGGCGTGCGGGCGCAAAATGAACCCTTCGCGTACGGGTGGCGTCACGGCAAAGCCGAGATGGGAAATCATCTTGTTTCCCTTACACGTTTCCGGCGTCAGGATCGCGTCCATGCGTTCATCGACAAGGCGCGGGTGTTTCTCGCTGCTCGGCAACGGCGACATCACGAAAGGAAACGGATCGTGCGGCACAGGATGCGCTTGCTGGCAGATATGCGTCGATATCAAGACATCGCCCGCCAATTCCTGCCCACGCTGGCGCATGCGGGCCAGACGCAACGCAGCACTCAGACCGACGATACAACCGTACGCGTCCGAGGCGAGTCCCGGATAGATGCCCGGCAGCCGTAGGCCCCCGTTCGAGCCGATGAGTCCGGTAGTCGGCGCGGAGCCGCCCGCGCTCTTGCCTGAGGTGCCGGGAAACTAGATCTTGATGAAGTCGGTGGTCCCGATATCACTCTCGAAAGGCGTGATCTCGACTGATTGTGGACCGTCCGGCAACAAGTCGACAAACGGCTCCGCCCCATTGCGCGCATCATCCAGAAACGCCAACACATCCATGAATTCACGCAACATCGACACCGTCCTATTAGCTGTTTTTATCCGGCCACGTGACACGCACGAAACCGCAGGACGTTAATCTAGCGGGCATAGAAGTAAGAACAACCGAATTGGTTGTTCGGGGACACTCCCTCTGCCAATCTAGCACTATCTGGGCGTCACTCGAGGAATGCTGGAATACTCAATCCATATGCCGGGGCGGGACAAGTCAGTCGTATTGCAGGTATGTGCTCGTCGGCGAGCCGATGTGTCCTTCAAATATTCGCCCCACAACATTTCTTATACTTCTTGCCGGAGCCACACGAACAAGGTGCGTTCCGCCCGACCTTACTTTTGCGCGGCACCCCCGCATCCTCCGGGAAGTCGCCATCAACATAGACCCAGAGCCCATCGTCTCGTCGGAAGTTCGAGCGCTCTCGATGTATCATCTCGGTGCCATTCTGTCTGAAATGAGCGGCGAATTCGACCATGCCGGTATCGTCGCTTACACCGCCGCGCGCGGTCTGCAAGATCTCCAGGCGAAGCCATTCGACTGAATTGAAAGTGTTCTTCGTCGCCCCCCGTTCCGCCGTATCCCGCTTTTCCGGCGCATGGGTTTGGTCGATATATGTGAGGTCACCCCCCACGAAAGCCGTGTAGCGGGACCGCATCAATGCCTCGGCGGTCGGCGCCGGTGTTCCCGCCAGTATCGGACCGCAACAGGCGTCAACATTACGCCCGGAGTCACAGGGACATACTGTAATGTCGATACTCATCGGGATCGTACGAACGCCCAAAACTCAGGGTCCGGGCTCAGGCGCCGATTGCGATGCCCCTTGCCGGTGGTATCCTCGACCAGCAACACGTCTCCAGCCCTGACGATACGCTTCTCGCCGTCGCTCACCTCAATCTCGGTCTCCCCGATCATGAACAAGACATATTGCCGTTGCGGCGCGGTATGCCAGCCACCGAGCACGGGCTCGTCTCCCAGCGGCTTACTTTCCTTGAAGACCAATCCATACGCGTCAATGGCCCGAGTATACTCAGCGTTGTTTCGCGTTTCGACGCCATTTTCCTCATACTCGTCGAAATGAGACTCGCCACTTTCGTCGGTGTAAATACGCGTGATCTTCATTCCCCAAGTCTCCCCGAACCCGATTATTACGATTCGCCAGCCTCTAATATCATTACCATGAACAGCCGCGCCGAGACAAAATATTGCATCGCAGCATTTTTTTCTTGCCTTCCTCCGAACACAGCCCTATCTATGCTGCAACGCAATATTTATTTGTCGGCTGGCCACCCAACGGGATGTATTTCGGTCGACCACCCAAGGATTGAAAAGATGACCTCGATCGCTCTGAAAGACACACTCGATACCGCACTTGCAATGCTGCAAAACGTCGATCACACGGATGCTGACGCCATGTTCGATTGCCTTGTCGAACTGGAGCTTCTCGCACGGGACGGCGTTGCCGATCATAGCGTTGCCGAGCTTCTTCGCGCCAATCCGATGTCGATGCAAGAAGAGCTTCCGCTTAGCAACGCCGCTTGAACCGACTTGTCTCGTCAAGTCGTCTACCGCGCGGCATGCATGGCTGGTCTACCCGAAGTTTCGCAAAAAATTTGCGCTGGGTGGATTCTGCTACGTGCATCCCGATCTAATTTTTGATATACGCCTGCCATGCAACTTAGAAATTGGCAGCAGAAAATCGTCGATAGCTTTCCGACGATCCTTAAACAACACCGTCGCTTTATCCTGAAAGCGCCGACGGGCGCGGGTAAAACCGTGCTTGCGAGCGAATTGGTTGAGCGGTTCTACAAGGACAAGAAGATCATTGTCCTGTGTCACCGACTCGTCCTTTTAGAGCAGCTCGAACGCGCGCTCAGCAAGAAACATCGGGTCCGCAAACTCACCGTCTCCGATAAAGGCCCGGCCTTTGAGGATTACGAGATCCTCTTGTCGACCAATATGCGGGCAAAAGACGTACTCACCGATGCGGTTCCGAAAGCCGACTTGATCATCGTCGATGAGGCACATCGCGTGTCGCCGAACGGCACCGGCTACAAGCGAATCATCGACGACTTCGAGGAGAACGGGAAGCCCGACGCACAATTCATTGGCCTTACCGCATCGCCGGAACGACGAACCGGCGACCAGCGCGACCAACTGCATCTTGCATTCGACACCATTATTGACTGCGCCAACATCGAAAACCTGATCGCCGAAGGCGTGTTGGTACAACCGATCTATCGTCCGCATTTCGTCCATGATCTGGACCTGCGCGGGATCGATATCAGCACCGGCGATTTTCCGGTCGCAAAGCTTTCCGACGAAATCATCAAATCCTCGATGCTCGACTACGCGATGTGGAGCTATAAAGAGGAACGCGAGAAAATCAAACCATCACCGGTTTCGGCCTGGTTCTGTGCTGATATCAACGTCGCCGAAGCAACCTTGGAGCGGATTAAAGCGGATGGCTATGGCGCCGCCATCGTCACCGCGAGCACGCCGATCAAGGAACGCATGGATTTGTTGCGCCAGCACGAGGAAGGCAAGATCGAGGCCATGGTCTCAGTCGGTGTCTTGGCCGAAGGATGGGACAATCCGCACTGTAATATCATCGTCCATCTGCGCCCAACCTTGTCGAAGGTCCTGTGGGGACAATCAGTCGGACGCGGGCTGCGTTCCGCGCCTGGTAAGGAAAAATGCGTCATCATCGACGTGAGTTCAAACTGGAGCACGTTCGGGCCGGTCGAAAAGCTGGAATGGAGTCTGTGGAGCCATCG
>JABJCS010000411.1 GCA_018665505.1 Alphaproteobacteria bacterium | reverse complement strand
GGATGGCTCCGGTCAGTTTCCAGAACGCCATACGCAACCGGCATCGAGTTATTCCGTGTCCGGCCAGTCGGAAATTGTTGTTGTCTATATTGGCACAGACAATTGCCCACCGTGTTGAGGTAACTGACATCGACCTGGTCGCCGCTTGATCCGGAGGTCAAAACACCACTTCTGGCTATAACTCTAATCATCCTCCTTAAACCTCCAACACGGTGGGCAATTGTCTGCGCCAATATAGACAACAACAATTTCCGACTGGCCGGACACGGAATAACTCGATGCCGGTTGCGTATGGCGTTCTGGAAACTGACCGGAGCCATCCCATGCGGTCGTCTGGCAACCGCCAGCGACGAGGATGGCAATCAAAAGCACCATAATTCTCATGAGAATATTCTCCGCCTTAATCCACGAACCCTTTAAGCATCGACACGATAACAAATCCATCGAAAGAACCTGAGATAGATTGCTCGAAGCGATGTTAGACCACCATTACGTTAAGTAATCTGTCTCCAGCCCAGTTAAACCTTACGCGGCTCCGGCAGGTCGAGACCCACGCCTTCCAAATGCCCAAACAGCTCTTCGAGCTTTGCCACATCTGCTTCCGGCAACGGGGGCCCGAGGATCGAGCCGATGTTGGTTCGGATATGCTCTTCAATGCCGCTGCCGAACAGGATAACGTCGGTGCCCGTTTCGTGCCGCGCGTAGCGGTAGGCGGCGTCAATGATGCTTTTGGCGCCACCGTCCTCGTGGATCAGGAAGCCGAGCGGGTTGTCGCTCTCACCGAGCCATTCCGGCACTTTCCCCTCCGCCACCAGCCCGGCCATGGTCTCTTCCAGGCGGCCCGAGATGCTGAAGATGCTGCGCACCACGAACATGATGACCGTGCCAATCCCGTGTTCCATCGTGCCGGGAAAGCAGTTTCGGCGCGCGACCTGGTGCATCATGTGAAAACCGAGCATGACGACTTCCCAGACCGGGTCTTGGGACGCTCGGATCAGCATTTCGCCCGCCGGGTCGTTGGGCGGTGTCTCGGTCAGACCGAGATGACGAAGCTTGCCCTTCTCCTTCTCGCGCAACAGCGCCGGAGCGTATTCGTCGCGGATACGGTCATAGAGGGCGGGCGGCACAGCGTGGAATTGGAAGACGTCGACGTAGTCCGTGTCGAGTTCGCGGAGCGAGTTCTCCAGGCTGGCGATCACGTCCGCGACCGGTATCAACGCCTCGCCCTTGCGAATCGACGCTTTGGTGGCGACGTGGATTTCATCGCGCGGCACGGATTTGATTGCCTGCCCCACGATCCCTTCCGTGCCGTAGACGGCGGCCGTGTCCAAATAGTTGACGCCGAGGTCCATGGCGACCCGCACGAGGTCGACGGAGTCCGCCGTCGAGAGACCGCGCGCTTGCCCAAGGCGGCTACCGCCGCCGCATCCCAAACCGGCGACGCTGACCCGTATACCGGTATTTCCGAGCGTTGTATATTCCACGGTAACTCCTAATGAATTCGCGACATGTTTTCTTTCTAGCCGTTACCGGCAGATCGTAAAAGTCAGCAACAGCTCGACCTTATCGCCGCCATTACGGCACGGCAGGAAAATGCGCTCCATATCGATGAAATTTTTCTCATACGTCATGAGCGGCGGGCCGAAACGGTAGTTCATGACATGGTTCTCGGTCACATCGATCATATTTCCAGGCGTCGCAGTGTTATTGTAGTGGGGGAACGCCTCATCCATCCAAAACCCGGTTAAATTCCGGCCATGATAGGCGATCATAACTTCTCCGATCAGGCGGAACTTAAACCGATAAGGGTCGTGTAATACGTCGACTAGGATAATACCCGGAAGCAATCTTGGGATTTTCGTGGGATCGATATCGCTGCGATTCGGCAAAATTTCGCCACGGAAAAGCGAGCGCCAATACTCGACGATTTCGTACATTTCCGGCGAAGCAGACTCTGGAAGCGCACCTTTCCGCGCGTCCAACCGCAATTCAATTGTCTCCATATCCCCTCTACGCCCCCGTCTCTCAATGTCGACTTTAAAGACAAACACGTCGAATAGACACTTAGCCGCGGTGCTGCTGTATTCTATGTCATGGGAATTCGGGATTTGGTCCGTGACGTAAACATAGACCCGTAATCGCAATCATTCCTCTATCTCGATTTTGTAGGACCTATTTCAGTTGTTCCTGCGAAGGCGTGAATTCCATTTTACAATTTAGTCGCATGAACCTCCTCTAGCTATGTGCCGCAAGAAACGCGTCGATTGCCGCACTGGCGGCCAGCGCATCCGCGCCCTCCTTCCAACGCTCAATCAGCGTCGCATGCGGGGCGAGTTCCGCCACTCTGCGCGACGTCGCTTCGGGGTGATAGACGTCCTCGCCCATCAGGACCAAGAGGGGGATTTGGCAATTGGCGACGATATCCTCCCCGACATTGAACAGGAAATCACCACCGAACATGGTCGAGCGGAACGTGGCCCATTCGTCTTGTGCGACCGACAGATGCGCCGGTCGCACGCCCGCCGCCCAGGTGTCGAACAGCTCGAAAAAGGTCTCGCGGTTGTCGTCATAGCCGATTGTTTGCAGCATGACGGCAGAGGCGAGGCGCTCGGGTACGGCCTCGGCCAATCCCATGATGAACGACCCGCCGATACACATCCCGGCCGCATGGAACCGCTCAACGCCGAGATGGTCGAGCAAGGCAATTTGGTCGGCGGTATAGTCCCGCCAGCCGTCCCCACCCGTGATCGGTGCTGTCGATTGCCCCGCATTGCGCTGATCCATGGCGATGACCTGATAGTTCGACGCCAACCGCTCGACGGCGTTGTAGGAGACACCGCCCCAAATTGGGATGGAGGATTGCATACCGCCCGGCGCCAGTGCCAAGACCGGAGGTCCGTCGCCGTGGATTTCGTAATAGATGCGGGTGTCGTCGCGTTCAAAAAACGGCACTTTGGGCTCTCCTCAATCGGTCATGTGATCGCGCGGATTCCAGTAACAAGATAGCCAGGTCAAACCGGGAGAGAAGGCGATATTTTCTTCAAGCGGACCATCTGCAAACAATCCGAGACATTTTGTCTATATTGTGATATAGATGCCCCTTGTTCTTTGACAGGTGAAGCTATCTACGTGCGGTTCGACAAACCCAGCCGCCCACTGACGGCCGAAAGAGCGGTATTGTAATACTGTGCATGGGGTTGTTCCGCGATTTTTAATATTGCGCCCCCGCACGAGGGCTCATCCTTCAACAAGCTCTGAATGACGAACTGCGGCACTGCTCGTGTCCCGGCTCGCTCTGCGGGCGTCCGGAATACGATTCCCTACTTGAACGCGTAAATCGGGCTGCTCCAAGCTTGGAAGCCGTCCTCCGTGGTCACGCATACCCAAAGCGGGTTATCGCCCGTGGCATTTAGCGGGATTTCCAACTCGGTGGTGATCGTGCGGTGCGGGTTTTCTTCCGGCAGGCGGAAGACACGGATTTTTCGCTCCAGGCCACCCGCATCCATGGTCACGTCCTCCATGCCGATTTCGGAGAGCGGGACCGTCATCACACCGAGATTGGTGGAGACGTCGATGGTGGCGCCATCGCTCTTCTCCAGCCAGGCATC
>JABJCS010000410.1 GCA_018665505.1 Alphaproteobacteria bacterium | reverse complement strand
GTCCTTTATAGAGCTGGGTTGCCCGGTAGGTCGATTTCCAGGGGGCGATATGGTCCTCCCGTGTCGACAGGATAAAGGCCGGTGTATCGATGGACCTTAAGTCGACCGGTGTGTCCATGAAGGTGAGGCCGCCCGGCTCAACGAGTTTATTTTCGCGATACATCTTGTGGAGATAGAAACTGTGCATGGCCGCGGGCATCCGCGTGGAATCCGAATTCCAATACAACAGGTCGAAAGGAAACGGGTCCTTGCCCATAAGATAATTGTTCACGACGAAGGACCAAATCAGGTCGTTGGCGCGCAACATATTGAAGGTCGACGCCATCTCGCTGCCGTCTAGATATCCCGTGTCCTTCATTTTCTCATCGATTAAGGCGAGTTGATCGTCATCGATGAAGACGCCGAGCTCGCCCGGTTCCTCGAAGTCGACCATGCTGGTGAAAAACGTTGCCGATTTGATGCGGTCGTCATTATTCGCCCGCATGCAGGCGAGAGTCGCGGCTAGTAGCGTGCCGCCCAGGCAATAGCCGATGACGTTCGCATCTCGCGATCCGGTCGCTGCTTCGATCGCAGCGAGGGCGGCTAACGGTCCCTCGATCATGTAGTTTTCAAAGGATTTTTGCGACAGTTTGCCGTCCGGATTCACCCAGGAGATGCAAAATACCGTCAATCCTTGAGAGACGGCCCAGCGGATGAAGGAATTCTTCTCGCGCAAATCCAGGATGTAGTATTTGTTGATCCACGGCGGAATGATCAGCAAGGGGACACTCGCGACCGTCTCGGTTGACGGGCTGAATTGCAAAAGCTGCATCAGTTCATTCTGAAAGACGACTTTGCCCGGCGAGGTCGCAAGATTGCCGCCGACTTCGAAGGCCTCTTCGTCGACCATCTTGATGCTGAGTTTGCCTTTGCCGCGCTCTAAATCCGCCAGTAGGTTTTCAAGTCCTTTGAGCAAGTTCTCGCCCTTGCTGTCAAATGTCTCCTGAAGGACTTGCGGATTGGTGAGCAGAAAGTTCGTCGGTGCGAGCGCATCCACGTATTGGCGGGTGTAGAAATCCACCTTTTCAGCGGTTTTCTCATCCAAGCCGTCGACATCGTGAACCGTGGTTTGAATCCATTTCGACGTTAGTAGGTAGGATTGCTTGATAAAGTCGAAGAGGCCATCGTCATTCCAAGCGTCGTTGCGGAAGCGGTTATCACCCTTTTCTGGCGCCGTCACCGGTTCGCTCTCTTCGCCAAGGGCGTGGCGTGCGGTGGACTGCCAAAGCGACATGTAATCTTGCCAAAGGGAGACTTGCGCCTCGACGAGCTTCGCTGGATTGTTCAGCATCTGGCGGGTCAATTCCATGAATGCTTCGCTGACGTTCAGAGGGTCGATCTGTCCCGCATCTGTTGGCGATTGGCGTTCGAGGAAAGCCGTGACGATTTTTTGGCTCTTTTCCGACAAGTTCGTCATGAGTTCCGCGTATTCGGCCGGGTCGGGTAATTCGTTCTCGTCTTTGTTCGTGTCGGACATTATGACGCCCTGCCATTTATGTTCGCCTATCGTTAACATATCCGCGTTCGGCAAGCGACCCGCCGAATACCGCTTTTTACGTCTTCCAGGTGGAATCCGCGTACGATTAGGCGCAAGATGTATTGATTTGATCGACGCCTTCTAGCATGAAGGCTGGCAGTCGGTCATGCCAAAATATATAAACGGATTTCGGTGATACAGGAAACACAAGATGTTGAGGCTGAAAATGCATAATCCTGCCAATTGGTGGAATATGTTGTCATCGGCAATCGCCGCGCGCCTATGTGTGCGTGTGCTGGTCGTGATCGCCGTAGGCGGTGTTGTTGCGTCATGCAGCAGTGCCGGCGATACGACACGGACAGTCGTGCGAAATTTGAACCCGGTTAATTGGTTCGGCGACGAAGACGAGGACAAGCAGAAGAAACCACTTGCCGCCGGAAAACCTTCCGCCACGCAAAAAGGTTTCCCGAAGCTGGGTGCCGTTCCCGGACGGCCAAAAAGGCCAAGTCCAGAAGAGCAGACGAAGGAAATTGCTGAAGGTTTGGCTGCCGATACCGCCAATGCGCGATATTCCGATCAACAGCTGCGTCAGAGCACGGCGGTCTTTGGTGGACAGCCGCGACCGCCGAGCACGATTACGCCGAGCCGCCCGGTCACGCGACCTGCGACAGTGCGGCGACAAGCGAGTCCGTCAGTGGCACGTGCCGTTCCGCCGCCGATTACACGTACCGTCGCCCCCCCGACTGCTAGAACTGTGGCGCCGCCCCCAGCGATACGTCCACCGGCAGTTCGCGCACCGAGTGTTCGCGCACCAAGTGTTCGAGCACCCGTGGTTCGACCGCCGGCACCGGTCGCTAATCAAGGTATCGTCTCACCGCCGACAGTCGTGCGCACACCTTCCGTGGCCCGACCGCCGGCTCCAATTCGTCCACCTGCCGCGGTTCGCGCGCCAACGGTTGCTCCAGCACCGTCCGTCGCTAGGCCGCCGGCTGTAGTGCGTGCTCCGACTATCGCACCACCACC
>JABJCS010000409.1 GCA_018665505.1 Alphaproteobacteria bacterium | reverse complement strand
GTTCCATTTCTCTTCCGACGCAAGCAGTGGCGGCAGCGCAGCATGCGACGCGCTCGATGGGCGCGTATGCGACCGTCCGCGAACAGTTCAACATGCGGATAGGCCGGTTCGAAGGTATCGAAGAGCCGTTGGCACGGATTGGCGGTTTGACCTATCTAATGGATGCAGCGCGACGGCTGACCTGCGGTGCGGTCGATGCGGGTGAAAAACCGGCAGTGCTCTCCGCCATCGTGAAAGCGTATCTGACCGACACGGCGCGGGATGTGGTCAACGACGCCATGGATATTCAAGCAGGTGCTGCAATTTGCCGTGGACCGCGCAATGTTTTGGGACGCGGGTTTACCGCTATCCCCATCGCGATCACTGTCGAGGGTGCTAATATCCTAACCCGTTCGATGATCGTTTATGGGCAAGGTGCCATCAGATGTCATCCCTTCGTACAGGACGAAATGCAGGCGGTCGCGGAAGGCGATGTCGCACGCTTTGATCGAGCCCTATTCGGCCATGTGGGTTTCGTGATGCGGAATGCCGCGAGGGCCATGGGATTGGGATTAAGTGGAGGGATGTTGGCAATCCCACCAGAGGCGGGTTCGGCGGCGCGTCACTATCGCCGTTTCGAGCGGTTGAGCGCATCGTTTGCGTTTACGTCCGACGTCGCGATGGCGACGCTGGGTGGCAGCTTAAAACGGCGCGAGAAAATTACCGGGCGTCTCGCCGATACCTTGGCATGGATGTATCTGGGCTCGGCCTCTCTTAAACGGTTTCATGATGAGGGCCGCCCGTCGCAGGACCTGCCGATGTTGGATTGGGCCTGTGAGCACGCGGCGTGGAAAGCCGAAGAGGCGTTGCAGGGCGTTCTCGCAAACCTGCCCAACAGGGCGGCGGCGAGCGTCACCCGTGCGCTAACGTTTCCTTTGGGTGCGCGCTATGCGCCGCCGAGCGACGCACTGGGCGCAACAGTTGCGCAGAGCTTGTTGGATGGTGGCGAAGCGCGGGAGCGCCTGACACCGGACGTCTATATTCCGGCGAGCCAGGAACAGGGGTTGGGTGAATTGGAAGCGACCTTGGCAAAGGTGGTGGCCGCACAGCCCCTTCGGGAACGCGTGAAAGACGCGGTGCGTTCCGGTGAAATCGATGGTGACGGAGAAGCGGCTCAAATCGAAGCAGCCATGGCAAGTGGATTGCTGAGCGAGGTCGAGGCGAATGTAATCGCCGATGCGACGTCGGCGCGGCTGGAGACAATTCAGGTGGACGCCTTCGAGCCTGACGACTATCGCACGCTCAGGGGATAAGCGGCGTTTCCTTGTCATAGGCGAGAGCGTCGAAATCATCCGCCGGAATTACGTGATTGCGTCCGCGCAGATATGTGACAAGAGGACGGAGATCGTCTTCGAGCGGCATATCGTCGAGCGTGATAAGTCGGCCATCCTCATTCGTCGGACAGACATAGGCGGTTGTCGAGGGCGGAAACAATTTTCCCAATCCTTCCAAAATTCCGCCATCCAAGCCTTCGTAATAATTTTCGTGGATGATGTCCTGGAAACCGTCAACGTCGGTGACGATGGCGACCGGTTCATGCGTATACATCGCGAGATACTGCCGGACCCGGAAATAACGGAAGAACTCTGATATCAAAACATGGAAGCCCAACTTCGAGAGCTGATTGATACGCGAGAGAAAGTCGGCGGTATCGATCTCGCCTTCGTTGGCGAGTTCCGACATGGTAATCTCGGCCAGCGGGATGGTCGATCCTGGTGCGACATCGGATTGTGTGACGAACCGGTCCTTGGCGTGATTAAGCCGCGCCATATCGGCCTTCAGGACCGGTTTGAATTTACCTCGCATACCGATCACGCTTTTCTTGTAGAGCGCTTCCGAGGGAATTTCGACTTTGCAGTCGGGGCCAAACAAGATCGCGGGTGTGAGGCTGGCTTTCACCAGTTCGAGGGCCATCAATCGATTATCGACTTCGCCGAATTTCGGACCGCTGAACTCGACGAGGTTGATCTCCAATCGGCCCCATTTGAGATTATCCAGCAAACTACGCATGAGTTTTTCCGGCTCGTCCGCGTGGAAATACGCGCCGTAGATCAGATTGACGCCAAGCACGCCGATCGCTTCTTGCTGTTCGACATTGGTGTCATCCAACATGCGTACGTGTAGGATGATGTCGTCCGGCGGCAGTTCCGGTGCGGATTGTAGCCGGATGCCCATCCAACCGTGGCATTCCTCGCGTTTTTCGAAGCTTTGCGCGGCGACCGTGTTGGCGAAGGAAAAGAATGTCGACCCTTCCGGGCGGCGTTTTTTTACACGGCTAATGATCAGGTCGTATTCCTGAGCGAGCATCTTCTCTAGACGCTGTCGGGATACATACCTCTTATCCGAAGAAGCGCCGTAGATCGCATCGCTGAAGTTCATGTCATAGGCGGACATTGTCTTGGCGATGGTTCCAGCGGCGGCTCCAGCCTGGAAGAACCAGCGTGCGACTTCTTGACCTGCGCCAATTTCAATCAGTGTACCGTATTTCAACGGATCGAGATTGAGGGCTAGGGCTTTTTCAATTGTATTTGGCGCATCATTGGGCATGGATTTGTTTCGCCTCGATAACCGCTTCAATCGAATTCGACGGAAACTCTATATGTCGTCAGGTTTAGCGTCGCATTCGGCGCTTGTCCACCGCTGCACCGCACAGTTTCCTTGCCGCTGCAGGGAGGTGAGGTAGGTTCAATTAGGTGGCGTTTTCGCGCCGTTACAGTTCGCAGGAGAGGACCCCGCCGATGCCGATTACCCGACTAGAGGTTTTGGAACGCACACCTTACGAAAATGGACGCGTGTTTGGTGCCGCTGGCGCTTATGAGCGGATTGACGCCATCGCGCATTATGCGGTCGATCTCGCGAACACGGCGAACGCCGGCGTGGTTGATTTGGCTCTGGCGGAGCGTGGCGCTGATGGGTTGGTGCATTTCAGCGGTGACGTCACGGTCATCAAACCAGTTGATATGTCAGCCGGTAACCGGGCGCTGCTCATGCAGGTACCAAACCGAGGTAATCGGTCGGTGGCACGGCTGAATTTGACACCTGTGGCCGCTGTGACAACGGCGGAAGTGCTACCCGGCGACGGGCACTTGTTCGAGAACGGCTGGACGGTGGCTTGGGCCGGATGGCAATGGGATGTGCCGCGCACGCCTGAACGTACACGGATAGGCGTGACGCCACCGCAAGTTCGACCTGACGCGCGAATCCCCGCGACGCAGATGCAGCTTCGCATCCAACCGAATTCGCATGAAGATTGCTTTGCGCTGACTGATCATCATGTCGGCGACCTTGGCCATCACACACCGATTTGCCCGCGTTCCACGGACGACCCTGAAGCGCGCCTCTTAGTTCGCCGCACGCCTTATGAGGCACCGGAGACCATTGCACGTGAGAAATGGCGCTTTGCGAAACTCGCTGACGGGACGGTCGTTGAAGATGATGGTCATATCTGGCTTGAGGGCGGATTTGAGCCTGGATTGATTTACGATATTCTCTATACGCCGCGCGATTGTCCGGTTGTGGGAGCTGGAATGCTGGCGACGCGAGATCTCGCATCTTTCCTGCGTTATGAGGCGGAGTCGCCGCTGGCGGGCGAGCAAGTTCATGTGATCGGCGAGGGGCAGTCTCAATGTGGCCGTTTTCTAAGGACATATTTGCACTTCGGCTTGAACACAGATGAAGCGGGACGTCCGGCAATGGACGGTGTCTTGGCGCATATCTCGGGAGGAAGGCGCGGCGAGTTTAACAGTCGGTATGGTCAACCCTCGGTCCAACCGACACCTTCATTCGGACATTTATTTCCATTCGCGGATTTACCGCTATGCGACCCTCTAACAGGACGCACCGGCGGTTTGTTGGATGTGCATCGGGCGACCGGCAATATGCCGAAGATCTTCTATACCGACACGTCAGCGGAGTATTGTCGCGGCGATGCGGGGTTGAGCCATACCAACCTCGAGAGCGGTGGCGATGCCGACCTACCGGACAATGTGCGGCGTTACCTCTTCGCTTCAACACAACACGGACCGGGTGTCGCCGTCCTGACAGACAGCACGCAGTTTGGCAGCGCGGGCTGTAACTTCTTGAACATTGTCGATTACCGACCGCTCTACCGGGCTGCATTGGAAAACCTACGCGCCTGGGTATCGGAAGAGTTGGAACCGCCGATGAGTGATTATCCGATGGCAGCGAAGGGGACGCGTAAGACACGGCGCGAGAGCATTGCGGCCTTGGCCGTGGTTGCGGGCCTCACACCACCTGGTGCGGATGTCATGACGACCATGCACCCGCTCGACCTTGGCGCGGAAGCGGAAAAGGGAATTGCCGTGATGCCGCCGGTGATCGAGACGGCGGCATATCCCGATTATGTATCCGCCGTGGATTGGGACGGCAACGAGACTTCCGGCATTCGCATGCCCGATGTCTCGGTTCCGGTCGCAACCCACACCGGGTTCAATCCCCGCAATCCGGAAACAGGCGGTATCGGGCAGTTACTTGAATATGTCGGATCGACTGTGCCCTTTGCAAAGGATGCGGCCGGGCGCGAAGCCACGGGCGATTCGCGTCTCTCTATCGCAGAGCGCTACGTGGGCCGCGACGATTATCTAACGAAAGTTCGATCCGCCGCCGAAGACTTGGTGGCAAAACGCCATTTGTTGGCAGCGGATATCGAGCTTTGTGTCGAACTCGCGGCCGAGAGATACGATATTTGCGCGTAGGGATTTATAATCGCTAGGTATTGCGCTTGTGGCGGCGTAACCCCTTGCTGGGGTATGGATTGCGCGCGATTACGGCGTGCTTTGTGCCAACGCTGATTGCCGGTACCTATGGAAATATCGGCCAGTTCAAAATTGTCGTGCGGGTCGTGGAAGAAATTAGCGACGATGACCTTCATGCTTGGCTCATGTGCTTTACGTGATGGAGGGCAAGCGCCGCAACTGAAGTCAATCAGCGTTGCGACCACTATATTTCCTATCCCGACCTGTGTTGTACCTTTCTTCAGGATGCTGTGCTGAGGTGGAGCAATAGTTTGGGGGGGTACGTTAATGAAACTCGGTGTTTTCCTACAAGCGCAATGGGATTTGAGTGACCCCGAAACCGAACTTGAAGAAGGCATCGCCGGGCTCGTGCGACAGGCTGAATTGGCGGACGGTATCGGGTACGAGTCCGTCTGGTTGCCGCAGCATTATGTCTCGGCACCTTATGCATCTATCCAACCTGGCCCTTTGATGGGACCCCTCGCGGGGCAAACCAAACGCGTACGCCTTGGCACCGGTGTGTATTTGCTACCGTTCACACACCCAGTGGTTCTGGCGGAGGAGATGGCCAGTTTGGATTGGCTTACCGGGGGGCGATTGATCTTCGGCGCGGGGATGGGTTACCGCAGTGACGAGTTCGCGGCCATGGGTGTTCCGATGAACGAAGGGGTCGGGCGGTTTACCGATGGACTGGCGCTGGTGCGCAGACTTTGGGCTGAAGACAATGTGAGCCATCGGGGAAAGTACTTCTCGGACGAGAATGTCTCCATCAGCCTGAAACCGAAGCAACGTCCTAGGCCACCCGTCTGGATTGGGGGCAGTGTGGCGGCGGCGATCCGCCGGGCGGCGCGCATCGGAGATGTTTGGGTTTCCAGTATGAATCCTTCATTCGAGGAATTGCGGATGTTGCTCGGTGAGTTCGAAGATGCGCGGGTGGGCCTACCACCCGCCCCGGAACGCCCGACAATGCGGGAATGCTATATCGCAGCATCGGAGGAAGAGGCATTCGACGACGTACGGGACATTCTCTATGCCAAATACAACGCCTATCAATCCTGGGGTGTGGCGTCGAGCAGCACGAAGGTCGGCGGACGCGAGGAGTTCGATGACTTCATGCGAGCAAAATTCCTGGTCGGGGATGTGCGCTCTGTAACCGCGCGGATGCGCTGGCTGCGCGACGAACTCGGTATTGATCACGTAATCGCCCGCGTCCGCTGGCCGGGTCTTCCGGAAGCCAAGGCGTTGGCAACTATGCAACGGCTGATGGATGTAACGGCGGCATTATAGGCGGGATTAAGTCTCTCCACTGCCTCCCGAAATAGCGCGCTGGATTTCTTCTTCCGGCATGTCGTCGAAACTGGCGTAATTCATCCGGTAGAGTCGGGCATAGAGCCCGTCAGCTTCCATTAACTGATCATGATTGCCTTCTTCGATGATACCGCCTTCCTGCAGGACGATGATGCGGTCGGCACCCCGGATGGTGGCGAGACGATGCGCGATCACCAGGGCGGTGCGGCCTTCGAGTAGGCGGGCGAGGGCGCGTTGGATTTCAAGTTCGGTATAGCTGTCGACGCTCGCCGTGGCTTCGTCGAGGACCAAGATTTTCGCATCCGCCACCAAGGCTCGGGCGAAGCTGATGAGCTGGCGTTGGCCGAAGGAAAGATTAACGCCGCGCTGGTCGAGCATCGTTTGATAACCAGCTTCCAGACGCATGATGAAGTCGTGCGCACCGACGGCCTTCGCGGCGTCGATAATGTCGCCCATCGTGGCGTCCGCCTTCGCGTAGCGGATGCTCTCCTCAATGGTGGCGGAAAAGAGAAAAGGTTCCTGCAACACCATAGCAATATGGCGACCGAGCGACTTCTGCGTCACATCGCGCACATTGCACCCTCCAACAACTACTTCGCCTTCCCAAGCGTCGTAGAAACGGTGGACGAGAGATGTGGTGCTAGTTTTCCCGGAACCGGTAGGGCCGACCAGGGCGACGGTCTCTCCTGGTTCGACCCGGAAAGAGATGTTTTTCAGGATCGGGTTGTCCGGCTCGTATCCGAAGGTAACGTTGCGGAACTCAATGGCGCCGTCGATCTCATCTGGATCTTCGGCATCCGGACGGTCCGCGATATCGACCGTCACGTCGGTCACTTCGAAAATCCGCTGACCTGACGCCATGGCGCGTTGCATGGTGCTGTATTGCAAGGTGAGAGACCGAATCGGGTCGAAGAAACGTTGAACGTAGAACAAGAAAGCGACCATGACACCGATATCGAGCGAACGGTCCAACACCATTCCGCCGCCGACCACGATGACGATCGCCATGGCGCCGCCGGTTAGCGTGTCGACCATGGGAATGATCACGTTGGAAAACTTCGACGCGCGCAGATGGGTTAGAAGATTGGTTCGGGCCTTCTTCTCGAACAATTCGAAGTTAACGTCCTCGCGGACTAATTCCTGGATCGCTCGAATTCCATGGACGTTTTCGGCGAGTGCCGCATTCGTGGCGCTGCTGGCTTCGCGCGCGGAGAGAAAAGCTTTCCGCGCCATCGGCAACCACACGATGCGTACCAGAAAGAGAATCGGCACGACTGAAAGCGTTAACGCTCCCAATGCGGGGTCGAGCCAGAGTAGAACGCCGACAATGCCGAAGAGCAGCACGATATCGCCGACCGCGAAGATCGATGATTCAAGAAATTCCTGTAGCGCGTAAACATCGCCTTGTAGGCGAGACATCAGCCGCCCGACCTCCGTCTTATCCATAAACGAAAGCGAGACGTGTTGCAGGTGCTCGTACATGGCGCGCCGCAGGTTGAAGAGCAGGTACTGCGCGGTGCGCCCGACGACGGTCTCCATGAAATGATTTGCGACATAATTGACGACCACGATGGCGAAGAAGAGCGTCACTAAACTGTGCAATGCCTCCTGATTGGCGACGTCGGGTGCTAGGGAGTGATCAATGGTCGCCCGCACGATGAGCGGAATGGAGAGTTGCGTGACCGTATAAACGAGAACGGCGAAAATACCGATGGCAATGCGGAGCTTATACGGTGCCAAATGCCGTAAGAACCGCGTAATCACCCATTTGTCGAATGCACGTCCGAAAATGATCTCGTCTTGACTGGTCTGCGAGCCGACAACGGCGAGGCGGCTCTTTGGTTCGGGCGGTGCGGCGGTTTGGTCACTCATGCGGCATCCTCCCCCGTGGCGCGCGATTGTAATTCGTAGAGTTGGCGGTACCGTGTCGCCGAAGCCATCAATTCAACATGGCTTCCGCGTTCCACAATCTGGCCGTCCTCGATGAACAGAATTTCGTCCGCATGCATCAGTGACGTCAGGCGATGGGCGATGATGATGACGGCGCGCTCGGCCACGAAATCGCGCAGCGCGTCGCGGATGCGTCGCTCGGTCGCGGCATCGACGGCGGCGGTGGAATCATCGAAAACCAAGACCTTTGCATCCGGTAGGATGGCTCGGGCGATGGATAGCCGCTGGCGTTGGCCGCCTGAGAGTGAGACGCCGCGCTCGCCGACCAAGGTCTCG
>JABJCS010000408.1 GCA_018665505.1 Alphaproteobacteria bacterium | reverse complement strand
ATGGTTCCCCCGACAGGTGGCGCATGACTAATCGCCCCACAGTGTTAGAGAAAGAGTAGGCCTATGGCGTTTATCGATAGAACGGCCCGCGCGTTTCTTCTGGCCGAACTTGTCCAAGGGATGTCCTTGACCCTGCGGGCAATGTTCAAGCCGAAACACACGATTAATTATCCGTACGAAAAAGGCCCGCTTTCGCCGCGATTCCGTGGCGAGCATGTCTTGCGTCGCTATCCGAACGGTGAAGAGCGTTGCATTGCCTGTAAGCTTTGTGAAGCTGTGTGTCCCGCGTTGGCAATTACCATTGAAGCGGAACCTCGTGAAGATGGTAGTCGGCGGACGACTCGCTACGACATCGACATGACCAAGTGCATTTATTGCGGCTTCTGCCAGGAAGCATGTCCGGTCGATGCCATCGTTGAGGGACCGAACTTCGAGTACGCGACCGAAACGCGGGAAGAATTGTTCTATAACAAAGAAAAATTGCTCGATAACGGTGATCGTTGGGAGCATGAAGTCGCAGCCAATCTTGAATTGGATGCACCGTATCGTTAGAGAGATTGCGCGTTGCGACCCGGCGCAGCGCAGAATCATGTTTTGGGTGGACCGGGAGAGGGAAGGTAAATGATCGTACAGGGATTGGCGTTCTATCTCTTTGCGTTCGTCGCAATCGCGTCGGGCGTAATGGTGATTTCCGCCCGCAATCCGGTGCACTCCGTGCTTTTCCTCATTCTCGCATTCTTCAATGCTGCGGGACTGTTCGTGTTGATGGGGGCCGAATTTCTCGCGATGATTCTGGTGGTCGTCTATGTCGGCGCTGTGGCGGTGTTATTCTTGTTCGTCGTTATGATGCTAGACATTAATTTCGCCGAGCTCCGGCAAGGGTTCCTGCAATACATGCCGATCGGCGGCTTGATCGGCATCATTTTGCTCGCCGAGTTAATACTGATCCTCGGCAGTTGGATTGCAGCACCTGGTACAACGGGTGTTGCGTCTTCGCCAATTCCACCGCCGGCGGAGGTAAGCAACACCTTGGCGCTCGGGCGGTTGATCTACACAAAGTATATATATTTCTTCCAAGCTGCCGGACTGATTTTGCTGGTCGCTATGGTCGGGGCCATCGTGCTGACCTTGCGTCAACGACCCGGTGTGCGGAAGCAACGCATCTCCGATCAATTGGCGCGTCGCCGCGAAGATGCCGTAGAACTTGTTAAGGTAGAATCGGGGAGTGGCATCTGATGCTTGAAATCGGCCTCGGCCACTATCTGACGGTTGCCGCAATTCTGTTTACGCTGGGCTTATTCGGCGTGTTCCTGAACCGGAAAAACGTGATCATCATTTTGATGTCGATTGAGCTGATGCTCCTCGCCGTCAATATCAACATGGTCGCTTTTTCCACGCAATTACAGGACCTTGTAGGCCAAGTCTTCGCGATGTTCGTGTTGACTGTCGCCGCCGCGGAAGCGGCCATCGGGCTAGCGATCCTCGTGACGTATTATCGAAACCGCGGGTCCATCGCGGTCGAAGACGTCAATTTGATGAAGGGCTGATTGGGGATGGAAGTCGCTATCGTATTTCTGCCGCTGATCGGCGCTATAATCGCCGGCTTTTTTGGGCGTATCATCGGCGATAAAGGCTCGTCTATCCTGACCTCAAGTCTTTTGACCCTGTCGGGCGTTTTCTCTTGGATGCTGTTCTTTGACATCATCTATGGGGCCGGGCCGCGCTCAGTCGAGCTTTTCACTTGGATCGACGTCGGCGATTTTGAGTTTTCTTGGGCTCTGAAGATGGATCAGTTGACGGCGGTGATGTTGGTCGTCGTGACGACCGTCTCTTCCGTCGTCCATTGGTATTCCATCGGCTACATGCATCACGATACGGGTATTCCCAGATTCTTCTCGTATCTCAGCCTGTTCACGTTCTTCATGCTGATGCTGGTGACATCCGATAATCTCGTCCAACTGTTCTTTGGTTGGGAAGGGGTGGGATTGGCCTCATATTTGCTGATTGGATTCTGGTATAACAAGCCGTCAGCAAATGCGGCCGCCATTAAGGCATTCTTGGTCAATCGTGTTGGTGATTTCGGTTTTGCCCTTGGTATCTTCGGCACATTTGTTCTTTTCGACACGGTCAATTTAGACACGATATTCGCTGCCGTACCTGGTCAAGCGAACGCCAGCCTGGTCTTCTTGAGTTGGGATTTTCACGCGATCACAGTGATTTGCCTGCTGCTCTTCATGGGGGCGATGGGCAAGTCGGCGCAACTGGGCCTGCATACTTGGCTGCCGGACGCGATGGAGGGCCCGACACCGGTCTCGGCCCTTATCCATGCGGCGACGATGGTGACAGCTGGTGTCTTTATGGTCTGCCGTTTGTCACCAATGTTCGAATACTCAGAGACGGCGTTGATGGTCGTTACCGTGGTGGGCGCCTCGACCGCGTTCTTCGCGGCAACCGTCGGATTGACGCAAAACGACATCAAGCGGGTGATCGCCTATTCGACGTGCTCGCAGCTTGGCTACATGTTCTTCGCCGCCGGCGTCTCGGCCTATGGCGCCGCGATGTTCCACCTTTTCACACATGCCTTCTTCAAAGCGTTGTTGTTCTTAGGCTCGGGCTGCGTCATTCACGCCATGTCCGACGAACAAGATATGCGTAAGATGGGCGGTATCTGGAAGCACATTCCGGTCACTTATACCTACATGTGGATAGGTAGTTTGGCGCTTGCGGGCGTCGGCATACCAGGCGTCTTTGGTTTTGCCGGGTTCTATTCAAAGGACGTCATTCTCGAATCAACCTGGGCCGCAAATAGCGGTGTTGGTTATTACGCATTCTGGCTTGGTATTGCAGCTGCGTTCATGACGGCCTTCTATTCCTGGCGACTGTTGTTCATGACATTCCATGGTAAAACGCGGGCGGACGAACGGGTATTTGCCCATGTCCACGAATCTCCGAAGATCATGACGGTGCCCCTCGCGGTTCTTGCAATTGGCGCAATTGTCGCCGGTTTCGTTGGACACGATGCCTTTATCGGCAACGGATACGGTGCCTTCTGGGGTGAGTCGTTGAAAGTTCTGCCGACACATACAGCCCTCGCGGAGGCCCATAACGTGCCGCTGTTCATAAAGCTCTTGCCGCTCTTTATGGGAGCCGGCGGTATTTGGCTCGCCTATCGGATGTACATCCAAAATCCCGGTATGGCGGACCGGTGGATGAACTATCACAAAGAGCTTTATGCGTTCAGCTTGAACAAATGGTATTTCGACGAATTATACGATCGCATTTTCGTCCGGCCTGCATTCTGGTTGGGTAACCTGTTTTGGAAGAAGGGCGATGGCGCGATCATTGACGGCTTCGGGCCGGATGGGATCGCGGCGGTTACGCGTCGCGTGGCGTCGCGCATGAGTTGGCTGCAGAGCGGCTACGTTTATCACTATGCTTTCGCCATGATGATCGGTGTTGTTTTGCTGGTCACCTGGTATATGGCCGTCGGAACGGCGGGGTAGGAACGATGGCCAGCGATATGCCGATCCTTAGTATAGTAACCTTCTTACCGCTTGTCGGGGCACTGCTGATCTTATTGCTGGTGCGCGGCAGTGCGGAAGAGACTGCCAATAACGCCCGTTGGAGCGCCCTTTGGACGTCGTTGATCAATTTAGTGATCTCGATCTTCATTTGGACCGGCTTCGATAATTCAACGCATGCCTTCCAGTTCGTCGAGAAGGCGCAATGGATGCCGGCGTTCAATATCAACTATCACATGGGCGTCGACGGTATTTCGGTCTTCTTTGTGCTGTTGTCCACGTTGCTGACGCCGATCTGTATTCTGGCGAGTTGGAACGCCATTCAGGAGAAAGTGAAAGAGTACATGATCGCCTTCCTCGTCCTTGAGACGATGATGGTGGGCATGTTCTGTGCGCTGGACTTTGTGGTCTTTTACATCTTCTTCGAGGCGGTTCTGATCCCGATGTTCCTGATCATTGGTGTCTGGGGTGGAGCGCGTCGGGTCTATGCGGCCTTTAAGTTCTTCCTATACACGCTGCTCGGCTCCGTCTTGATGCTTTTGGCCATTATGGTCGCTTATTTCCAAGCGGGTACGACCGATATTCCAACGCTCATGGCATTCAATTTCCCAATCGAGCTGCAATATTGGATGTGGCTTGCGTTCTTTGCCTCATTTGCCGTCAAAGTGCCTATGTGGCCCGTCCATACGTGGTTGCCGGATGCTCACGTCGAGGCACCGACTGCTGGCTCGGTGATCTTGGCGGGCGTTTTGCTGAAGATGGGCGGTTACGGATTCTTGCGCTTCTCCTTGCCGATGCTGCCGGAGGCATCCGAATTCTTCACGCCTTTGATTTACGGCCTCAGCGTCATCGCGGTGATCTATACGTCGCTTGTTGCGCTGGCGCAGGAAGACATGAAGAAACTGATCGCGTATTCATCGATCGCTCATATGGCGTTTGTTACGGTCGGAATTTTTGCGGGTAACGAACAAGCTGTCGCCGGTTCGATTCTCCAAATGCTGAGCCACGGTTTGGTCTCGGCCGCGTTGTTCCTATGTGTCGGCGTTGTCTACGACCGCATACATTCGCGCGAGATCGACACATATGGCGGCTTAGTTCATCGGATGCCGCTCTACGCTTTCGTCTTTTTGTTCTTTGCTTTGGCATCGGTTGGGCTCCCGGGAACCAGCGGATTCGTCGGCGAAATTCTGATCCTTGTGGGTGCATTTAAGGCCAATACATGGGTCGCGGTGCTGATTGCAATCGGTATGGTGCTCGGCGCGGCATATATGCTGTATCTCTATCGGAGGGTGATCTTTGGTGAATTGACCAAAGAACATTTGATGAAAATTCTCGACCTCGACCGTCGAGAGATCATAATTTTCGCACCGCTCATCGTACTCGTATTGTGGATGGGAATTTATCCTGCTTCGTTCTTGGATGTGATGGATGCGTCGGTTGTGAATTTAGTGAAGGATTATAACGCGGCCCTTGCGGCAGCCGCGGACAGTTCCGTAACGACGGCGTTGAAGTAGGGAACCTAGAGATGACCGATATGCCCAACTTCTACCCAGCTCTCCCCGAAATCTTTCTCGCGTGTTCGGCGATGGCCTTCATGATGGTCGGTGTTTTCGTTAACGAGAAAAAAGCCCTTTCAGTCGTTCATGTTCTGTCGCTTACGTCATTGATCATTGTCGGCATCCTGCTGGTCTCGATGCGTGGTAAGCCGATGAGTGGTTTCAATGGCCAATTCGTCAGTGATGACTTTGCCATTTATATGAAGCTGCTGGTACTTCTTGGCTCGTTCGTGACCTTGCTCATGAGTCAAAGCTACCTGAAACGCGAAAACATGGCGCGGTT
>JABJCS010000407.1 GCA_018665505.1 Alphaproteobacteria bacterium | reverse complement strand
TGATCCGAGCGAACAAGAAATCAGGGAATGGCTCGAAGGTAATATCTGCCGCTGCACCGGTTACCATAACATCGTAAAATCAATAAAAGCTGGCGCTGCAAGCATGCGATAAGGAGCGATACACACGCCGCAGGGGGAGGAACGAACCATGTCTGAGACCGGAATTGGCGCTTCAGTACGCCGCAAGGAAGACCGGCGGTTCCTAATGGGGAATGGCAACTATCTCGACGATATCAATGTCGAGGGGCAAACCTACGCTTATTTCGTGCGCTCGCCGCACGCACACGCAACCATCAACACAATCGACACCAGCGCAGCCGAGGCGTCCGAAGGTGTTGTTGCCATCTTGACGGGTAAGGACCTCGCGGCTGATGAAATCGGCGGCTTGATTTGCGGCTGGACCATCCACAGCAAGGATGGAGAACCCCATAAAGCGCCCGCTCACCCTGCCCTCGCAACCGAAAAGGTCCGCTACGTCGGTGACCATGTCGCCATTGTCATCGCGGAAACAGCCGACCAAGCAAAAGACGCGGGCGAAAAGGTCAATGTCGACTACGGTGTCTTGGCAGCGGCCGCGGTAACCGCGACAGCTGCAGATGCGTCCGCACCCTTGGTGCACGACGACGCGCCCGGCAATGTCTGTTACGACTGGGAAATCGGCGATGCGGCGGCAACGGATACAGCCTTCGCCAATGCCCATCACGTCACCAAATTAGAACTCGTCAACAATCGATTGATTCCCAACGCGATGGAGCCACGCGCGGCGCTCGCTGAATACAACAAGGGCATGGATAGCCTGACCCTGCACACGACCAGTCAAAACCCGCATGTTGCACGATTGGTCCTGTCAGCGTTCAACGGAATCGCGCCAGAGCATAAATTGCGGGTAATTGCACCCGATGTCGGCGGCGGCTTCGGCTCGAAGATATTCATCTACGCCGAAGAAACGGTCTGTTTGTGGGCGGCTCGGAAGATCAATCGGCCGATCAAATGGAATGCGGAACGTTCTGAATCCTTCCAATCGGACGCACACGGACGTGACCACGTCACGACGGCGGAGTTAGCCCTCGACGAAGCTGGCAAGTTCCTTGGCATGCGGGTCCACACGATCGCCAATCTGGGCGCTTATCTGTCCACCTTCGCTTCTGCTGTACCGACCTACCTTTATGCAACACTGCTCGCGGGCCAATACACGACACCAGCAATCTACTGTGACGTATTCGGGGTGTTCACCAATACTGCACCAGTCGATGCTTATCGCGGTGCAGGGCGACCGGAAGCGACATTTGTCGTTGAGCGTCTGGTGGACGCCGCTGCCCGCGAAATGGGTATTGATCCAGCGGAGATTCGCCGCAAAAACATGATCGCGGCGGATGCCTATCCCTATCAAACGCCGGTCATCCAGCAATACGATTGCGGTGATTACAACAAGGCGTTGGACGACGCGTTAGAACTGTTCGACTACACCGGCTTCGCAGCGCGTAAGGAAGAAGCCAAATCGCGCGGTAAGATGCGCGGTGTCGGTCTCTCCTCTTATATCGAAGCTTGCGGAATCGCACCTTCGGCTGCCGTCGGCGCACTTGGCGGCGGCGTTGGTCTTTGGGAATCCGCTCAAATCCGCTTCAATCCAACGGGCAATGTATTGCTTCTTACAGGTTCGCACTCTCACGGCCAGGGACACGAGACAACCTTCGCACAATTAGTTTCCGAACAACTAGGTGTTCCAGTAGAGAATGTCGAAGTCATTCACGGCGACACCGAGCGTGTTCCTTTCGGAATGGGTACCTACGGATCGCGGTCCCTAGCCGTTGGTGGTTCGGCCATCGTTAAAGCGGCAGACAAGGTCATTGAGAAAGGCAAGAAAATCGCTGCTCATACCTTGGAGGCTTCCGAGGACGATATCGAGTTCTCCGGCGGTAATTTCACGGTCGCGGGCACCGACAAGTCGATGAATATAGCCGAAGTCGCCTTCTCAGCTTATGTTCCGCACAATTATCCGGAAGGGCTGGAGCCGGGATTAGACGAGACGGCATTCTACGACCCACTAAATTTCTCGTTCCCAGCGGGAACGCACATTGCCGAAGTCGAAATCGATCCCGAGACAGGTGAAATAGAGGTCGTGAACTACACCGCGGTCGATGATTTCGGTACTGTCGTCAATCCTATGATCGTCGAAGGTCAGGTTCATGGCGGTATCGCTCAGGGCCTTGGGCAAGCCATGTTGGAAAACGCGGTCTATGACGACGAAGGCCAGCTTATCTCAGGCTCTTACATGGATTACACGATGCCGAGAGCCGACAATATGCCGGACTTGAAGCTTGGCTTCGCTGGTGTCCCTTCACCGCTCAATCCATTGGGTGTGAAAGGGTGTGGAGAAGCTGGGGCAATTGCCTCTCCAGCGGCTCTCATGAATGCTATTATCGATGCACTGAGTCCACTCGGTGTCACAAATATGGACATGCCCGCCACCCCGCAACGGATTTGGCGCGCCATTCAGGATGCGGCCGCTTAACCAGCGCCGTCAGTTAAAGGAGAAAGATATGTATAACTTCAATTATCAACGCGCTGGTTCGGTCTCTGACGCGTCCTCCAAAGTTAAAGGATCGGACGACGCCATGTTGATGGCCGGTGGAATGACGTTGATCCCGACGCTGAAGCAGCGGCTGGCACAACCCGCCGATGTCGTCGACCTCGGCGGTATTTCAGATCTTGCCGGTATCTCTGTTGACGGGGATACGGTAACTGTCGGCGCCATGACGACCCATGCGACCGTCGCCGCTTCCGCTGACGTCAAAGGCAAAATTCCGGCACTTGCGGATTTGGCCGACGGAATTGGCGATCCACAGGTGCGCAACCGTGGTACGATCGGTGGCTCAATCGCGAATAACGATCCGGCGGCAGATTATCCTTCGGCTTGCCTGGCATTGGGCGCGACCATCGTCACCGATCAGCGCGAAATCGGGGCCGATGATTTCTTCACCGGTATGTTCGAGACCGCATTGAACGAAGGCGAAGTCGTCACTGCGGTAAAGTTTCCGGTTCCGGGCAAAGCCGCCTATATGAAGTTCCCGAACCCTGCATCGCGCTATGCCATTGTCGGTGTTTTCGTCGCTCAGAATAGCGGCGACACACGTGTAGCCGTCACCGGTGCCGGCCAAGACGGCGTCTTCCGAGTACCGGAGATGGAAAGCGCGTTGTCATCCAATTTCTCGGCGGACGCGGTGGCGAATATCTCGGTTTCGCCGGATGATTTGAACTCAGATATCCACGCGAGCTCCGAATATAGAGCCCATCTCGTCACCGTTATGGCCAAACGGGCTGTTGCTAAGGCAGGATGACGGCGTTCAGATAACTTCGAATTCAAAGCCCGACTTACTCTAAGTCGGGCTTTTTCGATGAAGAAGGCCGGACCAAGTACATTGATTGTATTGCTGTTCTTATTATGTCCAGACATTGCGGTATCTATTTACCGCAAATTTCTGATTAAGGAACAAAATTGGAACACCCTAATATACATGAACATTCCAAATCATCATATTCCTCAATACTCGCAATCACGATAAATGCCGACTAATTTAGGATACCCAGCCTTCCTCTTTACACTCGCTGGATAGATTTCCACAGAGACCTCGACTCACGGCAAAGGCATACCGAACATCATGACCGATCAACTTCCCGCAACTATCGACGAAACCATCACGCTACTCGACAAAGGGAATTACGTTTCGGACCGAAGCCTCGCCACCGCGTTGCATCTGGCGTTGACCCTGCGACGCCCACTTTTCCTGGAAGGCGAAGCTGGTGTCGGTAAGACCGAGATTGCCAAGGTATTGTCTGAGACGCTCGGCCGACGGCTGGTGCGCCTGCAGTGTTACGAAGGCCTCGATGCAGCCTCCGCTGTTTACGAGTGGAACTACTCACTGCAAATGATCGAGATTCGACTTTCGGAAGCGGTCGGCGATAGAGACCGTAACGCTCTTGAGAGCAATTTGTTCAGCGAGAAATTCCTCATCAAACGCCCCCTCCTCCAAGCGTTAGAGCCAAGTATCGACGGTCCTGCTGTATTACTGATCGACGAATTAGATCGCACGGACGAGCCCTTCGAGGCCTATCTCCTCGAAGTCCTCTCGGACTTCCAAATCACAATCCCCGAATTGGGCACAATCAAGGCCGATGAACCGCCGATTGTCATCATTACCTCCAACCGGACCCGTGAAATCCACGATGCCCTAAAACGCCGATGCTTCTATTACTGGATTGATTACCCAGATGCAGAGCGGGAATTGGAGATCCTCAAAATAAAGGCGCCGACCGCGCCGGAAACTCTCTCTGCGCAAGTCGTCGCATTTGTCCAAAAACTCAGGGAAATGGATCTTTTCAAGCAACCCGGTGTGGCGGAAACCATCGATTGGGCCCACGCGTTGACGCAATTGGATTGCATGACCCTCGACCCAGATACGATCAACAATACGCTTGGCACCTTGCTGAAATATCAAGACGACATCGAAAAAATCCGCGGCAGCGAAGCCAGTCGCCTCCTTGCGGAAATCAAGAATGAGATGTTGTTGGCCGACGGCGCATGACACCGGTTGACCAAGACGGTGGACGGATCGCCACCAACATCATGCACTTCGCCCGAGTGTTACGGGCGGCGGGACTGCCAATCGGCCCCGGTAAGGTAATCGATGCCATTAACGCCTTGGAGCAAACCGGTCTCGGGCGGCGCGACGACTTTTACTGGACCCTACACGCCGTCTTCGTGAACCGCCGCGACCAACGCGAACTCTTCGATCAGGCGTTTCACGTCTTCTGGCGCAATCCGCAAATCCTCGAACGCATGATGTCGATGGTTCTGCCGACGGCACAGCTTGGCGAAGGTGAAGCACCGAAAAACGAGATATCCCCCCGGATCGCCGAAGCACTGACGGCGGGCGCCACACCGCAGGACGACATCAAGACGCGAGAGACCGAAGAAATCGAATTCGACGCGACTCTAACCTTTAGTCAAGACGAGGTTCTGCGCGAGATGGATTTCGAAAAGATGACCGCTTCCGAAATCGAAGCCGCGAAATCTGCAATGCGGCGGATGCGCCTCCCGATCATGGAAATACCGACACGACGGTTCCGACCCGATAAGACCGGCGCGCGTGCAGATATGCGCGCTACACTCCGCACTGCATTGCGATCCGGCGGCGATATTATCCCGATGCGATGGCGCCGACGCCGCCAACGCAAACCGCCAATCGTCGTGCTGTGTGATATTTCCGGATCGATGGAACGGTATGCCCGAATGCTGCTGCACTTCCTGCACGCCATCACCAACGACCGTGACCGGGTCCACACATTCCTATTCGGCACTCGCCTCACCAATGTGACCCGGTATCTCCGTAATAAGGATATCGACGTCGCGTTGGAACAAGTCACCGATGCGGTCGTCGATTGGTCCGGCGGGACCCGTATCGGGCAGTGTTTGCACGACTTCAATCGCGATTGGTCGCGCCGCGTACTGACACAAGGCGCCGTCGTCATTTTGATCACCGACGGCCTCGACAGAGAGGGCGGCGAAGGTTTGCCAAAGGAAATGGACCGATTGCACCGCTCATCACGACGGTTGATTTGGCTAAATCCCCTCCTCCGCTACGATCAATTTGAACCCAAATCCCAAGGCATCCGGGCTATACTACCTCACGTGGATGATTTCCGTCCGGTTCATAACCTGGAAAGCTTGGCACAACTAACCCACATATTGAGTGATATTGGCGCGGGCAGCGACCCGGCACTCAGACGATGGCAGGAGATGGCGGCATGAACGATCACACATTGGACGCACACGAGAACATCTTAGAGCAAGCAGCGGATTGGCGCGCGTCAGGGCGCGATGTCGCCATTGCGACAGTCGTAAAGACCTGGGGCTCCTCTCCACGGTCGGTCGGCAGTCAATTGGTTGTCGATACCGAAAACAATATGATCGGTTCCGTCTCCGGCGGCTGCATCGAGGGCGCTGTCGTCCACGAAGCATTGGAAGTAATGCAGGACGGCAAGCCCAGGCTCCTTTCCTTCGGTGTCAGTGACGAGCAGGCCTGGGAAGTCGGCCTCGCCTGCGGCGGCGAGGTTGAGGTCTTTGTCGAGAAATTGGACTAAGGACAATTCGACAGTATCGTCGAGGGGAATTATAGAATGAAACAGACTTTTCTGAGCAATCTCATCGCGGCGAAATCCGCGAAACATCCAACTGTCGTGATTACCGACTTGGTGTCAGGTGCCCAAACGCTTTGGATTAATGGAAAGACCGAAGGTGATGTCGCGATCACACCTGTCCTTGATGAGTCCATCGAGCGCACATTACGCCGAGACAAGGGCGAGACGCTCGAAGACGGCGGCGTGCGGTATTTCCTGCAACCTTTCCCCCCGCCCAAACGCATGATCGTCGTCGGCGCGGTTCATATTGCCCAGTCCTTGGTCCCCATGGCGAAACTCTCCGGCTACGACGTGACCATCGTCGATCCACGGCAGGCTTTTGCTAGCGAATCCCGCTTTCCCGGTGTGACGCTCAATCACGATTGGCCGGATGAGGCCATGAAAGCGCTCGACCCGGACCGCCGTACGGCCATCGTCACACTGACCCATGACCCGAAACTGGACGATCCCGCGCTATCTATCGCTCTGCGGAGTGATGCGTTCTATATCGGATCGCTCGGCAGCAATCGGACCCACGCACGACGTCTCGACAGATTACGCGAGGCGGGCTTCAGCGAAGCAGAGCTCTCCCGCATTGAAGCGCCGATCGGATTGGATATTGGTGCTGTATCCCCGGCGGAAATTGCGATCTCCATCATGGGAGAAGTGACCGCCATCCTGCATGCGCCGGCGCGGCGCGAGGCCGCGTGAAATTCGGCGTCTGTCCGCTCAATAAATCCGCCGAAGGGGCCGTGCTGGCGCACAGCTTACGGACCGCTTCGGAGACCTTTCGCAAAGGTCGGGTGCTCACAAAAGACGATATCGCGCAATTACAAGCTGCTGGTTATCGAGAGACGACGCTTGTTCGCTTAGAGCCCGACGACATCACTGAAGATATCGCCGCGCAAAAAATGGCGGATGCAGTTGTCGCCGACACAACTGTGAGCTTAGGCGCGGCAGGCACTGGTCGGGTTAATATTTATGCCGCTGTCCGTGGCCTTTTCGTGCTTCCGGTCGACCGGTTAAATGCGATCAATGCGATAGATGAAGCTGTGACGCTATCGACAATTGAGCCGTTCGCATCCGTTGAGCCAGGACAACTGGTTGCGACGGTAAAAATCATTCCCTTCGCAGTCCGTCAAGATACGCTAAGTGCATGCGAAACGGCGGCAAAAAAAGTGAAAGGCCTTTTCCGCATCGCCGAATACCGACCGCAGAAAATCGGCCTTTTGCAGACCACCCTGGCCAATATCCCGGAAAAATTGGTGACCAAGGGCGAGGAAGTGACGGCGGCAAGGCTCATCGCGATGGGACTTACCCTCGACGAGGCATTGGTGTGCCCTCATGAAGAACTGGCAATTCGCGAAAGTTTAAAGGCGCTTTCGGATGGCGATTGCGATATCGCATTGGTATTGGGTGCTTCCGCGGTCGCGGACCGCCGCGACGTCGTACCATCGGCCATCACGGCTTCGGGCGGCCAGATAGAACAATTGGGGATGCCCGTTGATCCGGGAAATTTAACCTTCTTGGCTCATATCGGCGAGATGTCCGTCGTCGGTCTTCCGGGCTCCGCACGCTCGCCGCGCACGCACGGGTCTGACTGGATCGTGCAGAGACTAGTCGCCGGCTTGCAGGTTTCATCGCAGGATATTCGGGCGATGGGTGTTGGTGGCCTCCTGAAGGAGATTCCGGGCCGCCCTATGCCCCGTACAGAAGCCAGCCCCCCAAAGGAGGAGAATATCGACACTGCCCTGAATGTAGCCGCCATTGTACTTGCGGCCGGTCAATCACGCCGAATGGGAAAGCAGAACAAATTATTAGCTGAAATCGATGGCGTTCCGATGGTCGTCCGTACCGTGAACGCCATTCATCAATCAACGGTCAGTTCGATTACAGTTGTGCTTGGCCACGAAGCAAAGGCGGTGGAAGCGGTTCTGGCCGGGCGCGACTTGCAGTTTGTCCTGAACCCCGATTTCGCGGGGGGTTTATCCACCTCGCTGAAACGAGGGCTTTCGGTAATGCCCCCTGACGTGGACGCCGCGCTGATCTGTCTCGGCGATATGCCGCGCATTTCATCGGTTGAGATCGAGCGATTGATTGCCGCGTTTGCGCCAAACGAAGGTCACGTTATCTGCGTGCCCACTCACAACGGCAAACGTGGAAACCCGGTATTACTCGGTCGGCGTTTCTTCGCGGAAATTCAAGATATCGGCGGCGATGTCGGTGCGAAGTATCTGATCGGCGCCTACCCCGAGCTCGTCCAAGAAGTCGAAATGGCCGACGATGCGGTACTCCTAGACATTGATACGCCCGAAGCCCTCGCCCGCATCAACGAGTAACCCGCATCTGTTTCGACAGGAAACCTAGTATCTCCGCAGCTGCACCATGCTCATACAAATTATTGTGCCCGGCTTCCGGTAAAAACCGCCCAACTTTTGGTTCCCTTGCGCGCTCAAATAGGGTCCGCCCGAACTCAACCGGAATAATTCCATCGCGCTCCCCGTGGACGATCAGTAATGGGGCTTCAATACGCTCGATCTTCGCCGCGGCATCGAACTTGTCGAGGACGAGAAATTTCGTCGGCAAATACCAATAGTGGCTCTGCGCGACCGCCGCGATGCTGGTATAGGGTGACTCCAAGACCACCGCCCCGACAGAACTCTCTAACGCCATCGTGACAGC
>JABJCS010000406.1 GCA_018665505.1 Alphaproteobacteria bacterium | reverse complement strand
GGATGGCTTCCTCGAATTGCGTGATGGCCCCTTCGACATCTCCCAGTCGGCGCAACACCGCCCCTAGGTTGCTATAGGCATCCGCGAACTCTGAACCGAATTCGCATGCCTCCTCAAGCGCCGCCGCGGCTTCGAAAAACCGGCCATGATGCGCTAACGCGATACCATGTTCGTTGGCTTCACGTGCTGCGGCTTGTTCAAGGGAGAGTACAGTTGTCGGTGTGGGCACGGTGATCTGAAATGTTAATGCCGTTGGCAACTTCATTGAGCCATAAGGACACGATCTGTCAATCATGGGCCTATGTCATGACGATTAATATTGGGCGTCGAGACCATTACCCGCGCTGTGGGATAGCGAGGGTATCATCGAACCGGGACATCGGGACAATATCGCGGCGTTTGTAGTTGCCTAGGGACGATTACAGCCCGCGCGCTACATTCCATTTTCAACTTAAATTTATGAGAGGGAAGTAACGATGGTGGCAATGAGATTCCCGCGGGATGAGAAGGAGACGGCGGCGATCCGGGCCGTTGCCGAAAGCGGTGACGACCGACCGGTGACGATGATCAATCTGAACCGGTATGTTAGCGAAGCCGGTTTTCCGGATGGGGAACTCTATCTCGCCTATATAAACGGGCTCGAAGCTTTCCTGCCGAATGTCGGCGGTAAGATACTGTGGCGCACGCCGGTCTTGGGCCGCGTGGTTGGCGACCAAGTGATGCATGAAATTTTGGCTGCATGGTACCCGTCCCATCAAGCCTTTCTCGACCTTCCGAAGGCACCCGGTGCCGAGAACAACTACCGCCTGCGCAATGAAGCCGTGGAATATGCTACCATTCATCGTTGCACGGGCGAAGGATACGCGTTCGGCCCGACTTAGTTCGGATCGTGTCTTCGCCCGGGATCGGATTACATCAAGCTAAGGTGTTCTGTTTCCGGAGGAGAAATTCATGCGGGTTAGTTTGTTTGCGCCACTCGTCAGTCCTCAAAACGATGCGACCTATGTAAGCGCACTCGCGAGAGGAGCTGAAGACCGTGGGTTCCATGGTATTTGGCTTGGCGAGCATGTCGTTCTCTTCGACGATTACGATGCTGAGTATCCCTATGAGGACGACGGCAAGATTCCGGTTGGCGGCGACAAGGGACTGTTGGAGCCGATCACCGCCCTTAGCTTCATGGCCGCGCAGACGACCCGCATTCGTCTGGGCACGGGGATTTGTCTCGTCCCGCAGCGGAATCCCGTCTACACGGCAAAGGAAATCGCGGCGGTCGATTATCTCTCCGGCGGACGGGTGGATTTCGGTGTTGGTGTCGGTTGGCTGGAGGAGGAATTCGCTGCCCTCGATGTACCGTTCGAGCGCCGTGGCGCCCGCTGTCACGAGTATCTCGAGGTGATAAAATCGCTTTGGGAGGACGATGTGTCATCGTATTCCGGCGAATTCTACACCTTGGCGCCTTGCCGCCAGTACCCAAAACCGATTCAGCAACCTGGACCGCCGATCTACTTTGGCGGCGAAAGCAATGCTGCGCTACGGCGCGTCGCGGAGATGGGAGATGGCTGGTACGGGTTTAACGCGACTGCGGCAGAGACCCGGGGTCATCTGTCGCGCCTTGACGGTTTTCTTGAGAAAAGGGGACGAACGCGCGCGGATATTGAGGTCGTCATTTGTCCATATGGTCACAAACTGAATAAGGATCGCGCCGCCGAATATGAAGACGCCGGCATTGATGAATTGGTGGCGATGATCGTCGGCCGTGATCTTGATGAACTCGAACGTTGGCTGGACCGGCTCGCGGAAGAATATCTCTGAAAATACGGGAGGGACCGATATGGGACGATTGCAGGATAAGGTCGCGCTCATCAGCGGCGGTTCAAAGAACCAAGGAGCCGCCGAAGCGCGCGTCTTCGCGGCAGAGGGTGCGAAGGTGATCTTCGGAGACATTGCCGATGCGGAAGGACAAGCGGTCGAGGCGGAAATTCGAGCGGCGGGTGGAGAGGCTCACTACCGACATTTGGACGTAACCAGCGAAGATGATTGGCGCACTGCCGTTGATTTCGCCGTGGCGACATACGGTCGGCTGGATATTTTGATCAACAATGCCGCCATTCTGATACCGCGCATTCCCATCGAGGAACGTACAGCGGAGGAATGGGACCTTGTCATGGGCGTGAATGCCAAGGGCGTCTTTCTCGGGACGAAAGTCGCGATCCCAGTGATGCGTGCGGGTGGCGGTGGGTCGATCGTGAATATTTCGTCGATCGCCGGCATTGGTCAATCGACGACCCAGGAGCCCGCTTATGCCGCCAGTAAAGGGGCCATCCGGGTCTTCTCCAAGGTAACGGCGACGCAGCATGCGAAGGATAATATCCGTTGCAATTCCGTCCATCCGGGGCCTGTCGACACGGAAATGTTCCGTGCCGCCTTTCCGACGCCGGAAGCGCTCGCGGAGCGTCTGTCACGGGTACCGATGAGGCGCGCCGGATTAATCGACGAGATCGTCTCGGGGGTGATTTATCTCGCCTCGGACGAATCGTCCTATGTGACGGGAACGGAACTCGTAATAGACGGCGGCGCGCTCAGTATGTAGCGTATCTTGTATGTTTACGCGTTAATGTGCGGAAATTCTTATTCCTGATATTGCGGCTTCCTAGTCAGCGTTTCATTATCTCTGCGTCTGTTTGCGATAATACAAAAACCGGGGAGAACTTCGGGTGTTTCAAAAAGATCGGTTTGTCGATGCCTGCAAGTCAGCTGTCGGCGAAGGCCAAAAGGCTATTCGTGAGTTGGTGTCGGAAGCGACGGCAGATCCGTCGAGCATCATCAAGGAATTAGGAGAGCCGACTGAAGCGGGCGTCTTTCCGATTTATAATGACGATGATCTGACCATCATCAATTTTATCTGGGCTCCGTACATGACCCTGTTGCCGCATAACCACAATATG
>JABJCS010000405.1 GCA_018665505.1 Alphaproteobacteria bacterium | reverse complement strand
CAGAGTTTTCAACGAGTCATTGATCTTGCGGTTACTGAAATGCTCACCTGCTTTTAAGGTCATATAGGACCTTACCGTGTCAGGCTCGATCCGTTGTGTGCCTTCGACTATTACTTCGGAAACTTTAACGCCATCAGTACTGACCCGCGGCCCGATATTTCGTGGCGGCGACACTGGAGCCGTTCCGCCCCGCGGTGTCGGTGGGACAATTGTAGGCACTCCGCTCGTCTGTGCAGACGCGAGAGGCCCATAAATCGTCACAGAAACTGCGATGAGCATAAGCAGGAATGAAACGCTTGAACGCAAAAAAGCCCCCACAATCTTTCGGTAGTCGCCGCAAATCAAAATATAGGTAATTTCATAGAAATTAAAGGTTTATCAGGTCATTTACAGTAACGAATACCATAAGCGAAATAACAAGCACCAGTCCGATTCTTAGACCGATTTCCTGTGCACGTTCGCCCAATGGGCGCCCCAAAACCGTTTCAAACGCATAAAACAGTAAGTGGCCACCGTCCAACATGGGAATTGGGAAAAGGTTGAGTAAACCAAGATTGATTGAGAGTAATGCGATGAGCCACAAGAGAGAATCCGGACTGATCTGCGCAAAATCGTGCGAAATTTGAGCAATCTTGATCGGACCGCCCAACTCCTTTGTATCACGTTGCCCGGAAATCACCTGTCCTACCGCCTTCAGGGTCCCAACGCTCAAATGGCCGGTTTCAACAATCGATCGCCAAATTGCGGTAATCGGGTCGTGTTGAATGTAATCCCGTCCCTTACTCGAGACGCCTAACATACCAATGCGGTGAACGTTCCCCGATCTATCTTTTCGTTCGACAATATCAGGCTTCGCGATCAGATCTACGTCGCTGCCGTCACGATCGACCGATATAGACAGCGCCTCATTGATATTAAGAACGACGATTTGCTGCACGTCTTCGAACCGCTCGATCTTACGACCGTTTATCTCAACGAATATATCGCCTGTTTCCAGTCCCGCGCGTTCAGCCGCACTATCCGGATGCACTTTGCCAATCTCTGGGGACGTAAACGGTTGCCCAACGAAGATGAACAATAAGGCGAAGATAACAATCGCCAGCAGGAAGTTTGCGGCGGGACCGGCAAACACAATTGCCGCTCTTTGCCCGATAGATTTCTTGTGAAACGCAACACCCTCTTCTTCCGGTGTCATTGGTGCCTGGTCCACATCACCGGGTGTTGTATTCTCTCCGAACATTTTTACGTAACCGCCAAGCGGAACGGCGCTGAACTTCCATCGGGTACCGGATTTATCCGTACGACCAAACAATTCCGGACCAAACCCCACGGAAAACACTTCCACCCGGACACCGTTATAACGGCCAACAAGGTAGTGTCCGAGCTCGTGAAAGAACACCAATACCGTTAGAACAACGAGAAATGGGATCGCATAATCGAAAATTGTCGTCAGATATTCCATATTGGCTCGCCGTTAGGGGCTCAAATTACGAACGTGCATATTTATTACTGACCAATTCGGAAGCTGTTTTCCGCGCGACATCATCAAGATAGAAGACATCATCAATTGAAGACAGTGGTCCGTAGTTAATGTCGTTCATCGAATCTTCAACCACCGAGGCAATGTCTAAAAATCCAATTTGCTCGGATAAAAACGCCGCAACGGCAATTTCATTTGCCGCGTTCAGAATTGTGGCCGCGGACCCTCCAGCCTTAAGGGCTTCTCTCGTGAGACGGAGCGCAGGAAACCGCTCCGGGTCGGGTGCTTCGAAATCAAGAGATCCAATTTCTCCAAGATCGAGGCGCTTCGAAGGCGTGTCCATACGCGCGGGCCACGCCAATGTATAGGCAATTGGCGTTCTCATATCCGGAGAGCCAAGCTGCGCAAGAACCGATCCGTCTACATAGGAAACCATGCTATGAATGACCGACTGCGGGTGTACGATAACTTCGATGCGTTCTTCCGGAATTCCAAAAATATGATGTGCTTCAATGACTTCCAGGCCTTTATTCATCATCGTCGCGGAATCAACGGATATTTTCGCACCCATGTCCCAATTGGGATGAGCCACAGCTTGTGACGGTGTGACCAAACGCATATCTTCACGGCTGTGATTCCTAAACGGGCCGCCGGAAGCCGTTAGGATTAGTTTTTCAATGGCTTCAATTCGCTCAAAATCAAATACTTGATAGATGGCGTTATGTTCCGAATCGACTGGTAACAGCCGCGCGTTTCGACGGCTCATTTCAGCCATCAATAGTTCGCCGGCGCAAACAAGGCATTCCTTATTCGCGAGCGCAACGGTCGCCCCGCGCTGAACAGCCCGAAGCGTCGGTTTCAAGCCCGCCGCGCCGACAATCGCCGCCATAACCCACTCAGCATCACGGTCCGCTGCGTCTCCAATACCCTTTTCGCCGGCACCAACTTCAATTCCCGTACCGCTCAATGCTTGCTTTAGCGCCTCATATTGGCGTTCGTCGCCAATCGCAACATAATCCGGTCGTAAATCGATGGCTTGCTTCACCAATAATTCAACATTCTGATTCGCGGTTAGCGCAACGACTTTAAAGTTGCCGCGGTCTCGTTCCAGCAAATCGATTGTCTGACATCCGACAGAGCCTGTAGAGCCCAAGATCGTAACAGACTTCGGTGCCGCCGAAGGCAATACGACAGCACGTTCTTCCGTAGTCACGGCCAAGCGAAAGGCCCCCCTTTGTCCATTAAAGTTATTAGCGCTACGAGAGGCACCGCGGTCAAGTACCCATCAACGCGATCCAGAATACCACCGTGGCCAGGAATCAAGTTTCCGCTGTCCTTGGCACCGCGTTTTCGCTTGATCCACGATTCCAACAGGTCGCCCAATTGCGCGACCGGCGCAAGTACAACACTCAAAATAATCGTCGCGACAAGGAAGGCAGTCGCTTTTTCATCCGGATGCCATCCACCTGCTAGCGTTAGTACTTCCACAAACCCGAAACCGGCTACCCCGGCTAATACCATTCCGCCAATCAGCCCGGCCCACGTCTTATTGGGGCTAATGCGTGGCGCTAGTTTCGGACCGCCGATCCCTTTACCAGCGAAATAACCACCGATATCCGTCGCGGCGATTACCAAGACTATATAGAAAATGACTCCGGCCCCACGGGCGTCACCGAACCGTAGCCACACCAGCGATAAGAGCGCCAGGTGCCCGAGAGCACAGATAAGAGCGAAACCAATTCGCTCGGACCTTGGTTGCACATGGGAGCGTGTTATGACTGCAAAGCCAATCACTCCAATTACAATCCATATAAATCCGTGGATCACCCCGATATATTCCGCGATAACCGGGGTACAAGCCATACAAAATACGTTGAAAACCAACACCAAACCGTCTCGGGCCGTCGCAAGACGCGCCAGTTCCCAACCTAATGCACCACCTACTAGGACAATCAATGCCATATAGGAGTAGCCGCCATACCAGATGGCAGCGATGACCGGCGGTATTATTATGACCGATGAAAGAATACGGAGGCCTAACAAGAGCCTATCCTATGTCGGTTTTTCTGAGGCGCCGTATCGCCGCTCACGGGATTGATATTCGGTGATCGCTTGACGCAATTCGTTCTCGCCAAAATCCGGCCAAAGGACATCCATGAAAACGAACTCGCTGTATGCAATCTGCCACAATAGGAAATTACTGACCCGCTGCTCCCCACTCGTCCGGATGACCAAATCAGGGTCTGGCACCGAATTTGTCAGCAGACTCGACGCAAACGCCGCATCGTCAATTTCATCTATGTGCAGATCGTTATTCCTAACGCGTTCACAAAGGCTCTTTACGGCGGCGACGATCTCTTGCCGCGCACCGTAGCTCAACGCCAACACAAGCGTCAGGCCGGTATTATTAACAGTGGTTGATTCTGCGTGATCAATTAGTTCGACCACGGTTTTCGGCAGTTTCGAGCGATCTCCGATCATCAGGAAACGAACATTATTCTTGTGCATTTCCGCAATTTCGGAACGGAGATACAGACGCAATAACAGCATCAAGTCTTCGACTTCACGCTCCGGCCGTTTCCAGTTTTCGGAAGAAAACCCAAACAATGTGAGATATGAGACACCTAAATCCGACGCGGCTTCGACGATCCGTCTTACCGCCTCGGCACCGCGTCGATGTCCTTCCGCGCGCGGAAGACCATGCGATTTCGCCCAACGTCCGTTACCGTCCATGATAATGGCGATATGCGCCGGAATGGTTCCGGCATCTGTTGCGGCGGAAACGGAAACCATATTCAGACCTGCATTATCTCCGTTTCTTTGGCTTCCAACATAGCATCAATTTTCGAGATCTGTGCATCGGTCAATTTTTGGATTTCTTCGGATTGCGACTTTTGCTCGTCTTGCGAGATTTCGCCATCCCGCTCCATTTGCTTCAGCGTATCCATTCCATCGCGACGAACATTTCTTATCGCAATCTTGCCCTGTTCGGCATATTTGCCCGCGATCTTTTTCAACTCAACGCGTCGTTCTTCACTCAAATCCGGAATGGGAATGCGAATTAGGTTTCCTTCCGTCTGAGGATTGAGCCCCAAATTGGATTCGACGACTGATTTTTCAACGGCTTTTACAAGTTGCTGATCCCAAACCTGAACCGTCAGAAGACGTGCTTCCGGCGCGTTCACCGTCCCTACCTGATTGAGCGGCATTTGAGATCCATACGCATCGACCGTTAACGGGTCCAATAACGCTGGTGAAGCTCGACCTGTCCGAAGTCCACCGAACTCTCGGTTTAGAGCTTCCAAAGCGCCATCCATGCGCCGTTCAATATCGCTTAGGTCAATCTCGGCCATGTTT
>JABJCS010000404.1 GCA_018665505.1 Alphaproteobacteria bacterium | reverse complement strand
GAGCTGAATGGCGGCGCTGCCGCTTGCGGGGTCTGCAGGGGCGGATCTGGTGCAACAGAAGCAATGGCACGGTGCCGCCAAGGGTATCGCCGGTTTCGAAGTCAATTCGGCTCATGAGAGAGGAGGGAGATCGGGCATCGTCAGAATATCGCTCCGGTGTGTGTCATATAGTTGGTGCAATCGAGTCATTACCGAGGCAATTCCGAGTCGCTATAATGTTGCAATAGGAGGTGCGCACACGTGGAACGGGACTGGACTTACTTTGCCTTGATTGGGCTCGGCGTCATCTTGCTATGGGCTTGGCATCGTCGTCGTCATGGACGGGGAGGGAGCTTGTTGCCGGTGGTCGCCGCAATTCTGGCGGTGATTGCCGTGTTGTATCTTGCTATTGGCGTCTGAGGTGCGTTTCTCTTGGTGTGCTCAGGCCATATTCCCGGGTTCGATCTTTCGGTCGCCCCGGAATGACAGAAAAAGAATTGTCATTCCGGGGCGCGAAGTGAACCCGGAAATATGGCCTGAGAGACGCCGTCATAGGGTTTTAGCACCATTATTCGCACGAGCGTCAAACGCGCTCCGACCAGGCGCGACGCAGATAGCGGCGTTCACCGACATGGTCGTGTTCAATATGCGCCCGGTAGCCATTCGCTCCCTCGGCACTGTGGTGCTCGCGATGGCATTCGGGCAAAGCTTCCTCGGCAAACGCTCCAAGCCCTTCGCGTAACAGCCGGCCTTGAATGTGATCCGGCGCATCGATGCCGAGGAAATTTAGCACGGTCGGCAGGATATCGACGACACCGGCGGCGACCGGTGACGCATAGCCTTCGCGCACTCCCGTCCCCTGCATCGCGAGCCAGCATCGGACTTCGCGTTCGTGCAATCCGCCATGCATGCCACCCCCTTCGGGATAGCCGCAATCATGTACTGTCCCGCCCGCGATACCATGGCTGTTCGATCCATCGTCGGACTTTAAGACGATGCCGATATCGGCGGCCCGGCGGTGAACGGAGCGAAGGTGATCGTGTAGCAATGCACCATCTCCCTTGCGCGTGAAGAGCGGCCCGCACCAATCCTGGCTTTGGAGCCAGGTCAACACGCGCAGGATCAGATCGGGGTCGGAATCTCTCACGTAAATACCGCCAGCGCTGGAGAGCGCCAAGGCCACATCCGATCCGTCTTGAGTCGTCTCGCCGACGGTGAATCCGCCCTCACGAAACTTCTCGGCGAGATCGAGCTTGCCGCCGAGCAACGTTACCATTCCATGGTCCGACATGGTCACGATATGGAGTCTCTCCTCGGGCGGTTTTGCAGCTTCTCGGGCCAAAATGCGGCCGAACTCACGGTCGACCGTGCGTAGCGCTTCCAGGTTCTCCGGCGTACCGAGGCCGATCCGGTGATAACTGTTATCGGGCTCGCAATACCACAACACCATCACGTCCGGCGTCAGATTAGGTTCCACATATTCCAGATAGACGTCGGTTGCATAGCGAATCCAATCGAGCGAGGGGACCGAATGGGGCGGGATGGGTCCGCACGTCTCCAATACTTTATCGAGGGCGCCTGTCGGTTGTGTCGCGTCAGGTCGATGCAAGGAGAGCCGGAATCCGCCGAGGCTTTCCGCCTTGTGATTCAGCATCCGTGTGCCGCCCGGCGTCCCGGCGCTAATAACCGCATAGCTTAAGCCATTCGCATCGAGAATCTCGCCCAAAACCGGAACATCAACCAATTTACCGCCAAGCCGCTTGTCGCCTTCCGCCAATTGGGTCTCGTCGCCGGTGTTGAATAGCTTGCCGGGTGAGGCCTCCGCATCTTGGAACCGGTTGCCGACAATACCGTGGCGTTCCGGATAGCAGCCGGTGATCATGGCTGTTTGATTGACCCGGGTTTCCGTCGGAAAAGTCGAGCGTGCCTCTGGGAAATGCGCGCCGTCCGCCACGAATTTACAGAGGTTCGGCATAAGGTCGGGCGTTACCATGTCCGGGCGCAACGCGTCGAAGGAGACGATGAGGACTCGAGATTTCATGAAGCTTGTCTCCAACGAGGTGAAACAACTGTCGACAGGCTCAGGGTGAGGAAATCAAGAGTGACCGATAGAGATCTCACTCTAAGCCTGTCGAAGGGCGAAGGTTGGGTTCGCACCCAGCTTATATCTTATCGCGCGGCTCTCCACCGTGGGCGCGCATCAGCGTCGCGACCTCTTCACCGGCCTTATCTAACAGGTCGGTGTCCGTGTGGCGCAACACGATACTGGTACCGTAATTTCCCTCTCCGTAGAACGGGTAGCTGCCAATATCAATTTCTGGGTAGCGATCCTGTATTTCGCCGAGCTCCTGCGCCAAATTACCTTCGCCTAAGGAGCAGACCAACGTCTTTGTGCGAACCGGTTTGCCACCCTCGAGGCGTGGGGCCAGCCAGTCGATCATCGCGTGTGCTACCTGCGGCACGCCAGCCATGACATAGACGTTTTCCACCTGGAAGCCCGGCCCGACGGAAATGCCGTTTTCCACCAGAGTTGCCCCCTCCGGAGTATTGGTCATTCGCAGGCGCGCCTCGTTGATCTCCATGCCGCGTTTCTCGAACTGCGCCACCAGTCGACGATAGGCTTCCGGATGACGGATCAGCTTGCGACCGAAGGCTTTTGCCACGCTTTCCGCCGTAATGTCGTCATGGGTCGGGCCGATGCCGCCGGTGGTGAAGACATAATCGTGCTTTGTCCGCATGGCGTTTACCGCTTCGACGATTTCATCCTCGATATCCGGTACCACACGCACTTCAGCGAGGCGAATACCTGCCTCGTCGTTCAGCTTTGTTGCGATATAGGAAAGGTTCGCGTCCTGTATGCGGCCGGATAGGATTTCATTGCCGATAATAATCAGTGCCGCGGTAACGATCTTCTCTTCGCTCATGGTGTTCCTACTCATGCGCCTCGTTTGTTGCACTGGATGATAAACCACTGCCCGGTGCCAAGAAAGCAGATGTGCTGTATTTTACATGAAACCTTTTCTCACCAGATTAGCGGCGAGGACGATCAGGATGATAAAGACCGCCGTGCGGAATTTGGTGTCCGGAATGCGGCCCCGCAGCCATTGGCCGACCGTCATGCCAGCCAAGATGGGTGGGACGGCAATCGCCGATAAGATCCAAGCTTCCCCGGTCATCGCTCCTTCGCCATATAATGATGCCGCCCAAACGACGGTGCCGATGAACAATGAAAGCCCCGTGGCTTGTACAAACGTATCCTTGTCCAACTTGAGGGCCTGGAGATAGACGACCAATGGCAACAAGAGCGACCCGCTGACGCCGGACAGCAATCCAGAGAATAACCCGACTGGTGGGCCAAGTAGTTTTTCTCGTCCCGGCGGCAGGCTGAAATCCACATGCATCAGATTAATCGCCGCATAGATAACCACTACGCCGCCGAATAATGTGTTGATGATTGCCGGGTCGATGCGAAAGAGCAGCACGGTACCGCCCCAAATGCCGATGCAAGCCGTGGCGTTAAGCGCACCGAAGCGTTTGAACAGCGGCATGATTGGCCCCGGCCGCGTGAATTGCCACAGGTTCGCAAGAAAAGAGGGGATCATTAGCACAGGGATCGCTTCCCGTAATCCGAGCGCCATCCCCATAATGGCGACGGAGATTGTCGGCAAACCCATGCCAAGTGCGCCTTTGACGACGCCGGCGATCAGGAAGGCGGAGATGACAGCAACGACTGTCTCCGTCTCAAGCGACCCCATCAGTAGTTGTCGTTCGGGACGGCCTCGAATAGCGGTTTCACCCGGGCATCGACCTGGCGGTGGTTGTAGTAGTCGATGGCCGGCTTGAAGACATCGAAGACGCGGCGCAGCTCGCCTACTGGCTCTTCATGGTGGTCGACCCGCAAATCGACGCGTGGAAAT
>JABJCS010000403.1 GCA_018665505.1 Alphaproteobacteria bacterium | reverse complement strand
CGCCGCATCCGTGAAAGTACCGCCGATATCAACACCGATCCGCCAAGCCATTCGCCACTCCGATTCTATATTCGGTGATTAAAGTATCGATGCGCCCTGAAATGCCCAGTCGATAAAATGTGGGCGGTTGTTTGCGCTCCTCAATCATCTAACTCTCACCTCATGGTTCGCTTATCCGATATTGATCCCGGCTCCGCCAAGCACCTGCTCGACAAGGATTGTCCGCCGTTCGAGACCGCACCTTGGGTCACGGGCCCGCCGGTTGCGGAGCGTCGCGTCGCCATTGTGACCTCGGCAGGGCTGCATCGCCGCGACGACCGAAACTTTTCGCTGCGGGATTTAAGTTACCGGGTCATTCCAGGCGATATCGATACCTCCGATCTCGTCATGACCCAAAGTTCGGTGAACTACGACCGTACGGGATTTCAGCAGGACGTGAACGTGGTCTTTCCGATCGACCGGTTGCGGGAATTGCGCGACGCGGGCGAAGTCGGCGAGATCGCGGATTATCACTATGCGATCAATGGAGCGGGATGGTTGCCGCATGAGATCGAGGCGACCGCGCGGGAGATGGCCGGGCTGCTCAAGGAAGACCGGGTCAACGCAGTGTTACTGGTCCCGGTCTGACCGAACTGTACCCGCGCCGTCGGCGCGACTGCACATTTTCTGGAGGAAGAGGGATTGGCGACGGCGGGGATTAGCCTTGTGCGCGACAACACCGAACGCCTCCGGCCACCCAGATTTATGTGGGTGCCGTTCGAGCTGGGTCGCCCATTTGGTGCGCCGGATGAGCCTGAATTCCAAACCCGCGTGTTGCGGGACGTTTTAGCCTTGTTCGAGCATGAAGGTCCTTCACCGGCATTGGAGAATTTCCCGGACGACGCGCCCGGCGGTGAGATGGACATGACCGGTTGGACTTGTCCGATCGCGCTGCCGAGTGTGGCCGAGATGGAGATCCCCGAATTTTTGGGCGCGGTATTGGCGGAGATTGATGGCTTGGCGCCTTGGCATCAAGTCGCGATTGAAAATCGAGGGCGTACCGCAACAGGTGTTCTTGGCATCCCAATCAAAGAGACCGCATCGTTTCTTTTCGAAGTGCTGGAGAATGTACCGGAGAGTCCGAATCAGAACATTTCCGTCGGTGACGCTTTTCGGCAAAGCTGCGAGGAGTTGAAGACCTACTACCTGGAAGCTGCAACGGCGAAACCCGGCGCCACGTCTAGCCGTGAACTGGCGGATTGGTTTTGGGGTGAAACGGCGGCGGGCCGATTGTTGTTGGCGCTTCATCCCGCATCTCTGCGGAGTGCCGACGAGGGGATTAAGAGGGTCGCGGAAACTCAGCTTGTACCCCGCCTGCAAAAACACCGTCTCGGATAGGGGACTACCGGTTTTACCGTACTCGCGCTATCTTCCTTGCTATCGGATGCATAAGCGGAATTCATCATGGCCAGTATATTGGAAGATAAATTCACCGGCCCCATGGTCTGGGACGCCGATAGCCAGTTCCCTAATGATGGACTGGCGATTCTTGACGATGCCTGTCAGGCGGAGATTGCGGCCGTTGCGGAAGAACTGCGAGCGAACCCGTTGCCGACAGAAGCCTTACTGCCGGAAGATTTCGATATGCCCGCGTGTAAGGCCCTGATGGCAGGTGTGCGGGAGACCGTGGATAACGGAACCGGTTTCGCGGTCGTCGACCGCCTAGATGTGGACGGCCTCGGCCGGGATATCGCGACTAAAATATACTGGCTGTTGATGTCGATGGCGGGGCGCCCGGTCGCCCAAAAGTGGGACGGCACACTGGTCTATGATGTCCGTGACAAGGGTGGCAAGGCGACACCGGGGAGTGGTGTCCGTTCATCCACGACTAATGGTGGGCAAGGTTTTCACAATGATAATGCCTTTAACCTGCCGCCGGATTTTGTGGCACTCTTTTGCCTGCAAACGGCGAAAAAAGGCGGGATCAGTGGGATCGTCAGTTTTGAGAGCGTTTATAACAAATTGCTCGACGAGCATCGCGAGGTGCTGGAACGGCTCTATCAACCCTTTCATTTCGACCGTCAGATGGAACATGCGCCAGATGATGAGCGTTTGTCCCGCAAGCCAATCTTTGAAGTGGATGGCGATACGTTGAATGTTAATTTCTCGCCGCGCCTGGTCGAGCACGGTTACCAAATGAAAGGGGAGGAACTCGACCCGGAAGCGCGCGAGGCCATCGATGCGCTGTGCCGAACAACGGAGATCGACAACCTCTGTAAGAGGTTTGAGTTCGAACGCGGGCAAATTCAGATCGTCAATAACCGTCGCCTGGGGCATCGTCGCACGGCGTTCCGGGATGCGGAGAAGCCCGAAGACCGACGGCATCTAGTGCGCATTTGGGTTCGAAAATCCGGCCGCCCATT
>JABJCS010000402.1 GCA_018665505.1 Alphaproteobacteria bacterium | reverse complement strand
GACTTCTCGATGAAGGCGCGGTAATGACCCGAGATGTAATCGATCTCTTTGACTAGAGATTGCGCCATGGGCTCGCCGTATATGGCTTCGAGTTCCGCGATCGTGGAAACCATGTTCGGTGGTGAGATGTCGTTCATTCCGCGTCCTCGTTATCGTACGAGCAGAAGTCGATCGTCAGGCAACCGGTCTCGCTGCGTACGGGGCCGTGCATGACGCCGGGTTTGCGGGCGGCATAGCAGTTCGGGCCGACGGTTTTCTCGCCATCGGTGCCTTCGTGCGTGATCATCTCACCCTCCAGCATGTAAATTTCTTCCCAATAAGGATGGGCGTGCGCTTCCGGTGTTTCAGTACCGGGGGCAAGGCGGACCAATCTCGTGCGGCTACCGGTCTCCTTATCCGTATCCAAACTGTTGGATAGAATTTTGACGGAGATTCCGGGTGCGCCATCTCCGCGCGGCTCGAACCCGCCTTCCGCGTCGATTTGATGAAAGAACAGGTTCGGGCGTTGCGTTGTCATGTGTTGCCTTTGTTTATTCTGCCGCGGCAGCGGTGATAGGTGTGATGGGCTCGCCCGAAATTGAAACCGATTGTCGTCCGTCTACACCCACCGGGATATCGCCCAACATGGTGATGCGATAGAGCTGGCGGTCGAAATCGGTCTCGTAAATGTCCCGGGGCGCGCAGTGGACGACCGCGCGATTATCCCACATCGCGAGGTCATTCGGCTCCCACTTATAACGAAGGGTAAACTCGGGGCGAACCGAGTGCTCCCAGAGCATCTCCAGGATCAGTTCGCTTTCGCGCGGCTCCATGCCGACAATCGATTTCAAGAAACTGGGGCTGATATAGAGAACGCGCTCTCCGGTTTCCGGATGCACCCGGACCATTGGATGCTCTGTCGTCAGGCGACGACGTTCTTGCATCGCTTTGTATTCTTCCGTGACGTCGATTTCCCCTGGGGGTTGGAATTTATGCAGGCCCCGCAATCCGTCGACGAAGTTACGGATCGGCTCCGACAGACTGTCATAGGCGACGACCAAGTTGGCCCATAACGTGTCGCCGCCATAGGGTGGAATGGTGACGCCGCGCAGAATGGAAACCGCAGGTGGATTGACCGCCGCCGTGATGTCGGCGTGAAACCCTGTCCAGGGACGGATGTTTTTCGGAGCCGGTTTATACCGATTGTCCCAACGGTCCTTGGCGATGGAGTATATTTCCGGATAGCCGTCGACATGTCCGAAGACCGCGTGACCGATGGTCAATTCGCCGAACCGGCGCCCGAACGCGACTTGATCCGCATGACTCATCGGTTGATCGCGGAAGAATACGACCTTCCATTTCAGAAAGGCATCCCAGATATCTGTAGCATCGCTGTCGGAGATGGGTTGATTTAGATCGACACCGGAGATTTCCGCGCCGGTATGAATCGTGAGCGGTTTGATTTCAATCGTCATAGAACATTTCCTCCCGTTCGCTTTTAGTCGCCGTTGGTGCGTTCCTCTACACCGACGGATTCCAAGAACTTCTCAAGGGTGTCATATGGTTGTGCGCCGACGACCCCGTGCCCAGCGGCGACAAAAGTCGGCACACCTGTGACACCGTATTGGTGCGACTTACTCCAATCCTCGTCGACGACATCCTTGAAGGTGCGCTCTTCAAGTACCTTGCGCGCCTCATCGACCGAAAGCCCGTTTGCTTCCACGATTTCCAGTAAAACATCTGGATCGCCAATGTTCTTGGTGTCGACGAAATAGGCGCGGTAAAGCGCGTCATGCATGATGTCGCCACCCTCTTGCGTGTCTGCCCAGGCACCAATTTCCTGCGCAAGGCGGCTGTTGTAAGTATGGGTACGCTCGCCATACGGCAGGCCTTCTTGCTCCATCAAGCCCTTCATTTGATCTTGGCGGGCCTTCATCTCGGCTTCACTTCGTCCCGCGAACAAATCGGTCATCGCGCGGCCTTCCTGCGGTGTGTCAGGGTGCAGGGGGAAGTGAATCCACTTCATCTCGATGTTGTATTTTTCCTTCAACTTCTCAATACGCCCGGTACTGAGATAACACCACGGTCAAACGTAGTCAGTGAAGACTTCCAACTGTGTCGGCTCTGCCATCATTCAGGTCCTTTGAATTATTTTAACCAGAGTGGCATCGCAATCTTATCTGAGCAAGATGCGATCCGTTGTGCTAAATGCACTGTTCGAGGAGTTCACCAATCATCACGACTTCATCATTCTGATTTTTGGTTTCCACCTCAAAGCGGATACGCTTCTTTGCGTCCATCTTCTCAACCAGGCGCACGGTCGTGGTTACCGTATCTCCCGCGATCACGGCACGGGTATATCGCGAGGACGAGGTAAGCAGGGCCGTCCGAATCTTATACCTCTCGCAGAATTGTACGAGTGGTTGCGACATGAGCGCCGTTGTCATGACGCCATGCGCTATACGATCCGGGTAATGGGTGTTTTTGCGTGCCCAATCCCCATCCATATGAACTGGATTAAAGCTTTGGATCGCATTTGCGAAGGCGTCGATGGCCGACCCGTCTATCAATTGCGACGCAGAATCCTCTGCACCGAGTGGAAGGTCCTCGTAGGTTCCAGTCCATGCTTCAATCGCCATGAATCTGCCTCCTTTATGGCCGCATCATGCGTCGGCGTACGCCAGGTTCGCGCAGCGGCGCGACCGTATTGGCGAAATCGCAGAGCAGCGAGCGCGTGTTGCGGGGGTCGATAATCTCCTCGATCCAAAAACTCTCGGCCGAGCGGAATGGCGAGCGGAGTTTGTTCAATCGTTCCTCAATCTCCGCCATTTTCGCATCGGGATCGTCGGCGCCCGCGATATCGGCGCGGTAGGCGGCCTCGATCCCGCCTTCCAGCGGCAAGGAGCCCCAGCGGCCCGACGGCCAAGCATAGCGGGTGCAGAAACGACCACCGTTCTTGTGCGCAGCCCCGGCGACGCCGAAGGCGTTGCGGATGATGACTGAACACCACGGTGTCTCGGTTTGCCAAATGGCGCTCATGGCGCGCACGCCTTCCTTGATGGTCCCGTTCTTTTCGGCCTCAAGCCCGATCTGGAATCCTGGGCAGTCCGCCAGGTAAACGATGGGTAGATGGAACGTGTCGGCGGTGTCGACGAATTTTTCGACCTTGCGGCAAGTATCCGCCGTCCAGCCACCGCCATAGGAGTAGGGATCGCTCGCCATCAAGGCGACAGGCCAGCCGTCGAGGCGTGCAAAACCGGTGACGATGGATTTGCCGTAGCGGTCGCCCCATTCGAAGAACGATCCTTCGTCGACGACCGCCTCGATGATCGGGCGGATCTTATAGACCTTGCGGATATCGCGCGGGATGGCGTCCAGAAGCCATTCCTCGCGGCGGTTCGGATCGTCTTCCTGCGGGCCGCGTGGCGGCACGTCATGCACGGAAGGTGGCAGGTAGGAGAGAAACTTGCGTGCGCATTCGAAGGCGTCTTCTTCGGTGTCAACTGCATGATCGACGGCGCCTGCGCGGAGTTGGATCTTCCAACCGCCGAGTTCATTCTTGGTCAGTTTTTGGCCAAGCCGTTCGACGACCGGCGGCCCGGCAACGAAGAGTGCGGAGTTGTCTTTGATCATGACGGAGTAATGCGCCGCCGCCAGATGAGCGGCACCGAGACCGGCGACAGAGCCTAGACCCAACGCTACCCGAGGGATCGTGCCCATGTTGTCGACCACGACTTCCCAACCGGCGACGCCCGGCACGTTTGCGCGCCCGGTCGTCTCAATGGTTTTGACCGAACCGCCGCCGCCTGATCCTTCAACCATGCGGATCAAGGGGAGGCGCAATTCGTGCGCCATGCGCTCGCACATTTGGTGCTTTTCCTTGATCGTCGCATCGGCGGAGCCACCACGCACCGTGAAGTCGTCACCACCGATTACGACTTGCCGACCGTCCACCTTGGCGCGGCCGAAAACGAAATTAGAAGGAGTTAGTTTCTCCAGGTCATTGTTCGCATCGTAATCCGCCATCCCGGCGATCTTACCGAGCTCACGAAACGATCCGGTGTCCGACATCTGCTCAACCCGTTCTCGGATCGTCAGCCGGTCGCCGTCGTGCTGGCGCTTCACGCGCTCCGGCCCTCCCAATTCCTCGGCGAATGCCTCGCGGCGTTTCAGTTCATCGAGTTCCGGCTGCCACGTCATCCTGATCTTCCTTCGTTAGGCGTTGATTGTTTCATAAGCTAGGTCGCAGAGGGTGAAAGAGAATTCAATACCCGGCCCTTGGTCTGTCAGATTCGGCTCTACTTCAGTAAGGGACGAAAATGCAGGGTAGGGAGGAACGAACATGTCTGTATTCATAGCAGGTGGGACAGGATTCATCGGCCGTCGTCTGACGCGGTCCCTCGTGGCGCAAGGCGAGGAAGTCACAGTGATGGATATTGCGCCGCAGGATGGAGATTTCGATGATTTCGGGGATAAAGTCCGGGTTGTGCGGGGCGACATCACGCATTTTGACGATGTCATGGACAAGATGGCGGCCGCAGGTGCGGACCGGACGATCAATCTAGCGTATTACATCGGTAGTCATCATCCGCCGCATATGGCGATGAAGTTGAATGTCATCGGCATGGATAATTTCTTTGAAGCATCACGCCTGACGGGCGCCAAGCGCGTTGTCTATGCGAGTTCGCTCGCGGTCTATGGTTTTCAGAGAAACTACGGTGAACGGGCGGTGAATGAAGAAGACTTTAAGCATGGCGAAAACCAGTACTCGATGCATAAGATTTTCAACGAGTGGCAGGCTCAGGATTATATCGACAAACATGGAATGTCGATTAGCGGTGTGCGGCCGACCAATGTCTCGGGCCCTGATAAGATTTTTGGCTCGGTCGATCACGTCCAATGTATTGTGAAACCGTCCCGGGGTGAGGTCGCGAATTTCCCCTTCGCGGATTACACGCGTCTGCCGATCCACGTGGACGACATTACCGAAGTCTTCGCCCGTGTACTCATGTCTGATGCGCCGAAGCATTCGATCTACAACTCCGGCGGCACAACGATCACCATGGGCGACTTGGCCGAGATGGTGCGAGGGTATCTACCCGACGCTGATATCCGCTTTGAGAACGAGACCGGCGGCAAAGACGAATCCGGAGTCTACTTGATGGATAATTCGCGCCTTGTCGGGGAGTACGGCGTCCAGTTTCGCCCGTGGCCGGAGCGTGTGCTACAGATCATAAATGCCGTGCGCGCGGAAGAAGGGCTGGAGCCGATCTCGGGTTAGCGATCTTGGAAATTCGGTTTCCGTTTGCCCAAGAATGCGGCGACGCCTTCCGCTGAATCTTCCAATTGATAGGACAATGTTGAGAGATCAGATTCTGTGCGGAAGCCTGATTCTAAATTCTGTTCGTTCGCGCGGAGGACGGCCTCTCTTACGAGCCCCATTGCGGGCAAACTATTGCTTGTGAATTGTTCAGAGAATTCGACGGCGGCACTCATCGGGTCGCCGTCGGTGATCGAATGAACCAGTCCTAATTCTTTGGCCTTAGTGGCGTCGATCAAGCGCCCCGACATAAGAAGGTCGAGTGCGGCTTGCAATGGGATCAGGCGCGGGAGGCGTTGTGTTCCACCCCATCCGGTACAAATACCGAGTTTGATTTCGGGAAATCCCATCATTGCATTCGGTGTCGCCAGTCTGAATGTGCACCCGAGGGAGAGTTCGAGCCCACCGCCCAAGGCGTAACCGTTCAACAGGGCGATAGACGGGAAGGGCAGGTTTTCAATCCGGAGGCCGATGGCTTGGCCGCGCCGGGACGCTGATCGTACTTGGTCGGCTGTGCGGGGGCCGAGCTCATTTATATCGGCTCCGGCGCAAAAAGCGCGGTCTCCCGCTCCAGTCAATATGAGCATGCGGGCGTCGCTTTTAGAGGTTTGTTCCAGGGCGTCTTCCAGCGCGTCGAGCCCGTTGGCGTTCAACGCATTGAGGGCGTCGGGCCTGTTGAATCGGATAACGGCGCAGACACCGTGGCGTTCAATATCGATCATGTGGATATCTCCAAACTTCCATAAAAAAGGCGCCGTAACGGGCGCCTTTTTCTTAAACTTCTCTGTCGTAAATATTAGGCCCCATGCTTGCCCACGATGGCGATGGACGACACGTTCTGATGCGGGAAGCCGCCGAGATTGTGAGTCATGCCGATGGTCGGGTTCTCAAGCTGGCGATCGCCGGCGCGGCCTAATACCTGATTGTACATTTCGTACAGCATCCGTAGTCCGGAGGCACCGATTGGGTGGCCAAAGCATTTTAGACCACCATCGATTTGGCACGGCACTTGGCCGTCCGCGTTGTAGAAACCGTCGAGCACATCCTGCCAAGCTTCGCCTTCCTCAGAGATGTAAAGGTCTTCCATGGTTACCAACTCGGTGACGGAAAAACAGTCGTGGCATTCAAACATGGAAATCTGATCACGGGGCTTGTCGATGCCCGCTTCCTTATAGGCGCGTTCGGCTGCTTTGCGGGTGGTGATGAAATAGCTGCCGTCCCAGGAATTATGGCTAGCTTCTTGGCCGTTCGAGACGGCGAGTTGCAGCGCTTTCACGGAAACCAAATCATGCTTGCCCATGCTTCGAGCGATTTCCGGCGTGGTGACGATGGCGGCTGCCGCACCGTCCGAGACGCCACAGCAATCGAACAGGCCGAGCGGGGCCGCGACCATCGGCGCATTCAGCACTGTGTCGATGTCGATGACTTTTTGCAGGTGCGCCTTGGGGTTTTTGGCGCCGTTCTCATGGCTTTTAACCGAAATTTGCGCCATGGCGCGCTTGATCTCGTCCATAGAGACGCCGTGTTTAGTGGAATAGGCGGTGGCAAGTTGCGCAAAACTGCCGGGGGCGGAGGCATTCGCCCAATACATGGAATTAACCGCACCGCGGCTGCGTTGCGGCAGACCACCATAACCGGTGTCCTTCAGTTTCTCGACACCGCACGCGAGCGCAATATCGGCGGCGCCGGAGGCAACGGCGTATACCGCACCTCGGAAGGATTCAGTACCAGACGCGCAGTAGTTTTCGACCCGCGTTACCGGAATGTTGGGTAGGCGCAGGGCGATGGAGAGTGGCAGGCCGGACTTGCCGACATGGACTTCCTCAATGGCGGTGGAGAACCAAGCGGCATCGATCTGGCTCGTCTCGACGCCCGCGTCGGCGATGCATTCCTCGTAGGCCTCGACGATGAGGTCCTCAGCGTCGGCATCCCAGCGTTCTCCGAATTTGGAGCAACCCATGCCCAGAATTGCGACCTTGTCCTTAATGCCCGTTGCCATGTCCTCGTTCCTTTCGCTGCCATCGTCGTCCTCTCGAAGGCGGGGACCCAGATTGATTTCGGGGTAGACTGGATTCCCGCCTACGCAGGAATGACGTATCAGTTACAAAATTTTATTCACTCTACCTCAACCGCCGTCTTTCGTGAAGTCAGGCGCGGCTTTCCAGAAGTAGCGGGTGAAGCCGCGTTGACCGTCGAATTCCTTGATCCGAAACATCATCCGCATGGACATGCCGACTTCGACGCCGCCGACATCGACATCAGTGATGTCCGACATAAGTCGTCCACCTTCCTGGAAGACAACCATGCCGAAATGCTGCGGTGGTTCGACCGCGTAGGTCAGGTTATCCGCCGTCCAAGACTGCACCGTCGCCGGTATGTCGGCGAAGGGGTGGTCGTCCTGGCTGTGAAATTCGCCGCAATTAGGGCTGACGCAGACGTTCGACTTCGGGAATTGGACGGTACCGCATTTGCGGCATTTGCCTCCGATGAGCGCGGTCAGCATTTCCTTG
>JABJCS010000401.1 GCA_018665505.1 Alphaproteobacteria bacterium | reverse complement strand
GATTGACCACGGTTGTGTCGGCATGATCCGTGAGGTCCGCATTCAGACGATCGGCGATGCGAGCACCCCAGAAATCATAGAGAGATTTCCCGCGGCCATTCACCATTTTGGTGCCCATCTCAAGACGATAAGGCTGGATCGCATCCATCGGGCGCAAAACGCCGTATAAGCCTGAGAGGATGCGTAAATGATCCTGCGCATAAGAGAGCGTGTCGTCGGAGAGGCTGTCAGCTTCAAGGCCCCAATAGACGTCGCCGTCAAAGGCGAGCCCGGCGGGCCTGGCGCTATTGCTCTTATTGTCGAGATTAAAGGCCTGAAACCGCTCGAAATTCATGGTCGCGAGATTGTCGCTAATATGCATCAGGCGTTTTAGGTCATCCGCAGTCTGGGTTTTGGCGACGATCGCAAGCTCATGCGTGTCATCGCGCAGGCGCGGTTGTGTAATCGGGACACCCGTTTCGACGGGGGCCATATTCAGCTTTTTTGCAGGGGAGAGTAGCGTCAGCATGATCTATCCTTTCCTCCTAACATCAACCCGGACAATCCAGGTTCGTATGCGTGGGTCTGTGACCACTTTAACCTGTGTCCTTGCGGTCAAGAATTCAAGCCGATTGATAAGAAAAATGGGCGAAACGCAACATCTTTGATGGGCGGTTGATCACGATTGAAGTCATTGCGCCGGACATTACGAAGATGGGCAATCATAAGACTGCGTACCAACAACCTGAAGCTCTATACGCCAGGTCATTTTACTCTGGCAGTTCCGTCGGCCTAATTGGCTGGAATGAATGGCGGTGGAAGCAGTCCTACGCAAACTGGTCTCCAATGATTTCCCAGTTATTCAGGGGAAATACACGGGAAATTTTCGATTTCGACTGTCATGTACCGTCGTGGGCGGCTCAAGAGTCGCAGAATCCTTGGCGCCTAAAGGGTATTTCCCTGCTGGTCGGAACAGGGAAAGAATTCAGTGGATCAGGGAATGCTGTCGGGGAAACAGGAAACTTTTGAATGAGCTGAGTGTGAGGCGGGGACAACGCGGTCAAGATATGGGCCGATACCGCTGGTATCTAGCAATACCGCAGGGATCTAGGTTTTGAGGAGGGGCAGTGAATTTCAGTCAATCGGACACCGCCCCCAAGTTCCTGGCGCGCCGCGTATAACTGTGTAAACGGCTCGTACGGATGCCAATCGGGAAGATAGGAGGCCACATGAAAGTCGGCGCTGACCACATCACCCAATGAACCAGAATTAATCAGTTGTCTTACCTTCCGAATTGCGGGATTGAACCTCCTTTGGAGCGAAATGAAGAAAGAGAGGCGCTGGCGGATGACCGAGCCTAGCAACCCAGCCATCCTCTCGAGATTGTGTGAGACAGGCTTTTCGACGAAGATCGATACACCTCTCTTTACCGCCTCTAGCATCGCATCCATGTGAAGTGCACTGGGCGTAGAGATGACAACAAGATCAGGTCCGTCGTCGAGAGCCTCTTCCAAACTGTCGAACAAAGTCAGATAGTACCGGTCTTCCACGGTTGCACAGTCATCGATTGAGAAATCCGGCCGCAAGAGCGGTGTCCGACCCAGGCTGCGATACGCACTATAGACGGTGGACGCGGGCAGTATGCCTTGCATCAACCTCAAGTGGCGCTGCCCGGCCCCGCCCAATCCAACGAACAGAATTTTACGGGGATTTGATATAGGATTTCCCCTCAGCCAGGAAGAAACTCGTAAAAGCAATGTTGTGCTTCATCGTGCGGATCGGATCGTTTCCCCGCAGCGTCTCAAACGTGTAGGACCCGGCATAATCGATTTCGGCAAGTGCGTTAAAGACCGCCGCGAAATTTACCGAACCGGACCCTAGAAACACGTTCGCGTTGGCCTCGTTCTTATCCTTGATATGGACATGAGCGATAAGATCACCGAGGGCCTTGATGTCTTTGTAGTGATCATATCCAAATACTATTCTGTTCCCGGTGTCGAAAACAAGTTTTACGCCGGTTCGGTCCAGGACTTCCAGAAGCTCGATGAGTTCCGCAACAGGTCGGTTCGACTCCAAGCAAACATCGATCCCACATTCTTCAGCATGGTCGATGATGCGACGAAACCCATCAATATACTTCATGAAATTTGGGAATATAACTTCACTTTTCCCAAATAATGGAAGTATGAATTTTCTTATTCCTAATTTATTACACGTATTTATTAAATTCTTATTTTGATATATTGTATCTTTATTTTCTATTATCGAATTTTTTATTATATAATTATTGCATAATGCTCTCGAGATCAATCCGGTTCTGTCACATAGCTCAAGAAGCCGGTCAACGCCGTCTCCCGACCAAATCGGATTGTTCGGATTGTGATCCGTCTCTGCCAAGAGTTCGATATAGTCGATACCGATTGACGATGCGATATAGAATTCCGATTCCCAATCCTGTTGGGGAAACCATTGCAGTTCCCCCGGCGGCGATTGCACCAAACGCCCCTGCACCGCGCCGAAGCAGCTTTCTCTCATCACCATTCCTCATCCGCTCGTTGAGTTCCGCTCTTCGGGCACATCCCCAAACCCTTTGCGGGTGATTCTATATCTTACCGACCGTTTTCATGGCAGCAAGTATCCTTTTCTTTGTCCTCCGATTCAATTCCGAGTTGGCAATCACCACTACTGAATCCACAATGGTTGTGAGGTCGCGCGGCCTTACTTGATCGATCATCCGGAACGGAAAGGAATGTTTACTCTGATTCCACAGCGCTCATCTTTTGTATCGATGACATTGTCCTTGGCAGGATGATCGAAAAGGGCTTCGTTACTCGGACGGTTTAATGGCCTTACCAATAAGAACCTAGCTTGGGTTGCAAACGGCCAGTTTCTGTTGTCAAACGACTTGGCATGTTCGAGGCGGCATATCGGGCCTTAACTCCCGCCGGTCCAGACTGTCAACGCATATTGGTAGTTGGAATCGTCCAAAATCGATTGCAATAAGTTCGGGTCGCTGCCGGTGGGCGGTGCAAAGGCGGCCATGGCGTCGACCAATTGCTGAACATTCGCTTCCGTAACAACTTCATCCGCACCCGTCGAAATCTCGTCGAGCCGTTTCGACGAATTTGTGTACCAGTCGGCGATCGAAACCTGATCGCCTGACCCGACGATCTTTATGTTAAGATCGTCGCCCGATTGCGTGAACCAGAGCTGCTCTTTCGCTATATCCGAGTCAAACGTGAGTTTATCTGTAGTTGAAGGATCACTGCCAGTGTTCTGAAGTGAATCATACCCTTCACCACGACCGAACAGATAAGTATCGCTGCCGTCTCCGCCGATCAGCACGTCGTCGCCCTGGCCGCCCGACAGCGTGTCGTCACCGCCTTGACCCAGGATCACGTCATCACCCACACGGCCCACAATCACCTCGGGGGCATCACTCCCTGTGAGAAGATCATCCAACCGGTAGACCCGCGTCGCGATATCCTCGCCGCCGACGCCCGACGCCGTCCACGCCACCGCAAGCTCGCCGCCTTCCAACGACACCACCGCCTGCTCATGCGCAAAACCGCCCGCCGTCGCGTTCACCTGGAACTCACCCCCAAGCTTCGCTCCGTCCAAGCCAAACCGCTGACCATAGAGATCCAGCACAGTCCCGCCCGACGTCGCCGACCACCACGTCACCACGAAGCCGCCATCCGGCGTCGACGCCGCGGACGGCTCCTTCTGGTCGCCCGCCACCGAGGTCGCCACCTGGAACTCACCGCCCACGGCCGCGCCGTCGGACCCATAGCGCTGGCCGTAGACACCTAGACCGTCACCGTCCTGGTCCGCCGAGTACCAAACCGACACAAAACCCCCGTCCGGTAGCGCCGACATGTTCGACCATTGCTGATCCAGCGCCGTCGTCGTGTTCACCTGGAACTCACCACCCACCAGCGCTCCGTTCGCATCGTAGCGGCGCGCGTTCAAACAAGGCGAGAGCCTTTTCCGTCCGACCGAGCCGGTTCTCGCAGATCGCAAGGTTGAAGAGCGCGCCGTGATCCTCGGGTCTCAATTGAAGGAGCCGTCGCAAGGCATCGGACGCACCCCGCAGATCACGTTGGCGATGGTGCACATAGGCAAGCATTCGCCACGGACCGAGGTCATCCGGTCGCCGGCGGCATTCCGCCTCAGCTTCGCGCGCGGCCAACAGAATATCACTCTCAACAAGCGGTCTGACACGCGCTTCGAAGGCGCTATCCGCATCTCTCGCAGGCTCGCTCACCGCAGCTCCCAGTTTGGAGGTATTAGGAAAACGCCTAGCAACGCGCGTCGGCAATTCCAAGACGATATCGTTAGATGACTTTATACGGCAAATCGAAAAATACAGATATGAAGCTTGGCAAACTTCGATTTCGCATATTGGTCGCTATGTGATTCATTTCGAAAACAATATTCCATAAATGTGAAATTTGACGCTATCGATCAGCGGATAGGGGCGACGATGGAACGTCCAACTCTGACACGCTTGCTGGAAGATGCACGGTCACGGCGCATCGACGTGGTGGTCGTCTACAAAGTCGATCGACTAACCCGTTCTCTCGCGGACTTCGCGAAGATCGTCGATGTATTCGATGAATACGACGTCTCCTTCGTCTCGGTGACCCAGCAGTTCAACACCACGTCATCCATGGGAAGATTGACTCTGAATGTGCTGCTGTCATTCGCCCAGTTCGAGCGCGAAGTAACGGCGGAACGTATCCGCGACAAGATAGCGGCTTCCAAGAAGAAAGGAATGTGGATGGGTGGCAATCCGCCACTGGGATATGACGTCCGCGACCGCAAGCTTATCGTAAACAATGAAGAAGCGGAGCGGGTACGCTACATCTTCCAGCGATATACCGAGTTGCTATCCGTCTACGGGCTTATGGAGCACCTGAGAGAAAATGGAATCCTCAGCAAACAGCGGGTCAGCCAAAGTGGGCGGAAGACCGGCGGCGTTCCATTCCTCCGAGGCGCACTTTATCATTTGCTGCAAAACGAAATGTATCTGGGCCGTATCGTTCACAAGGAGAAGACCTATCCCGGATTGCACACGGCCATCGTCGACCAAGAATTATGGGAACAGGCGCGAGCGACACTCGCCTCAAACCGCAACGAGCGACGTTCAGGCAAAAACGCGAAGGAGCCAAGCCTCCTCGCCGGCCTCCTCTTCGATGACCAAGGCGATCGCATGACGGCGAGCCATGCCATCAAGAAGGGGAAACGTTACCGGTACTACGTCTCGCGCTCCCTGATGGTTGGCCATCGCAGCGACGCCGCCGCTGGAAGGCGTGTCCCCGCAATAGAAATCGAGCGATTGGTCTCAAGCCGAATATGCAAGCTCCTCATCGACGAAGGTTCTGTCTTTGATGCCATATCCCCGCAGATTGCCGATGCTACAGCACGACAGACACAATTGAAGAAATTGCGAACCATCGCCGATACTTGGTCCGATCTAGACGCACAGATCCGCCGCGGCATTCTCCTCGCTTTGGTCGCCCGTGTCGATCTGTTGCCGGAGCGATTGGACATTCAGGTCCGAATGCAGGCGCTCGCACATCTAGACCACGACGATCTCACAAACTGTTCCAACGCAGATAAACCCGTCGCTACATTCAGCATACCAGCCCGCCTCAAACGAACCGGTATGGAGATGCGCATGCTGGTCGACGGAGAGCGGGGCAAAGCCGGCAAGTCGAAGCCGGACCGCAGTCTCGTGCGTCTCATCGTCAAGGCCCGCATCTACCATGAAGTTGTGCTCGGAAACCGGGACCGGACAATGAAAGATCTTGTCGACGAGGCCGGCGTCACCCGTTCCTACTTCACCCGCGCGATGCGGCT
>JABJCS010000400.1 GCA_018665505.1 Alphaproteobacteria bacterium | reverse complement strand
GTGACTCATCAGCCCAATTATCGCAGCTAAGGCAATGGGTTAGAACAAATATGGGCTAGTTATCTGGGACAGCCCCTTGTAATATTATAGAAAGCTTAAATAGGCTCGTGATAACAAAATTGAAATTGGACGTTCCGGCGAATTACTAGCTGAAGAATCCGCAAAACGGCTGGATACACATCTTACTGCGGGCGAATACGCGGTCTTGCGGCTGAGAGATACTGGCCACGCTATACCGGAAGATGTGACTGGGAATATATTTGACCCTTTTTATAGAAGACCAAACCAGTCGGGGAAGGGACCGGCTTGGGATTATCCGTCAATTACGGGATTGTCAGGGGGCTCGGCGGCGCTATTCCGGTCGAGAGCAGGAGCGGTGCCAGCACCGAATCTCAGGTCTATCTTCCGGTCGTCGAAAAAGAAAATGGCACTGACCATTTCGAAGCGGTGGATGCTGAAACAGAAATTTAGTAAGCTGCGCCTCCCGACAATTCTAATGGAATATTAATATTTTCGGGAATAGAGTTGCATTGGAAAGGCTATGGCGCTTTCGCGCCGTTTCGGAAAATTCTTGGGAAGCGAATAGATGTCGGAAGCGGGAAAAAAGGTTTTTACGGCTGAGCGATATAATAAACGGCGTGGATTTTCGATAGCGGCGAAGGCCCCAGGCGCTTCTTCCGGCGGTGATTCTTCGTCGGTCGACAATGCAGAGGTTCTCATTGCTATTGAAGAGCTCCGTCAAGAGATAGCCGATCTTAAAAATGGCGGCATCGATGTAGCGAGTCGACCTCAACAGCCGGTTTATGAGATAGACGAAGAGGAAGAAGCCGACGTTCGGGTCGAGATTGCCCAGATGGTTCGTTCGATTGGTAAGACGAAGTCGGAGTTAGCGGCGATCCAGCATCCGATGGCGAATGATGACCGGATTAAAGCGGCTTCCAGCGAATTGGACGAGATTGTTGTCGCGACTCAAACCGCGACCGAGGATATCCTGCGTTCGACCGAACATGTGGGGGAATTGCTGGATGAAATACTAGCACGCCATCCTACAGACGAGCGTTTATACACATTGACGGAAGAGGCGGGTCAGGAACTCGTGAATATCATGGAAGCCTGCAGTTTCCAGGATATTACCGGACAGCGGGTCGACAAGGTCGTCAAGACCATCCGATACATCCAGGATCGAATTTTGGCCATGATAGGCATTTGGGGCGCAGAGGCCTTTATTGATATGCCGGTTAGGGAAGATACTCCCGCGAATGAAGGCGAAACATTGCTGAATGGTCCGGCGCTTACTGGCGAAGGATTGTCGCAGTCGGATATCGACGCCCTTTTCGATTGATACGTACTACCATTCTCGCCACGGAACGCTTCGCGTGATATACGCGGCAAAACCTCCGAAAATTGGGATACGTCGCATTAAATGAAACTTGAGCAGATCGCGGAAGCATTAGGCGGCACGGTCGTCGGCGATGCGTCCTTAGAAGTTGGACGCGCGGTACATCCAAACGAAGCAGAGTCAGAACGTGATCTTGCGTTGGCGATGGATGTGAAGTTGGTTGATTGCCTTGTGCGCAGTCCGGCCAGGGCGGCAATTGTGCGGGAAGGGGTGGAAGTTCCCAAAGGCGTCGTTGACGGCTATATCACGGTGGGTAGATCCCGCTATGCGATGGCAGGTATCACAAAGGTTTTTGATCTCCCCGTTCATTCCGAAGACGGTGTTCATCCGAGTGCCGTCATCGCGCCCGGGGTATCGCTGCCTGCGAATATTAGCGTTGGGGCGTTGGCCTATGTTGGACCTGACGCTGAAATAGGGCCGGGTTCGATCATCATGCCGCAAGCGACCATCGGAGCAAATGCTCGTCTGGGTGCGGACTGCCTCATTCATCCAGGTGCACGAATTGGCGAGCGGGTCGTGTTGGGTGACAGAGTCATCGTACATCAAAATGCGAGTATTGGCGCGGACGGCTTTAGTTTCGTGACACCGGAACCGGGCAGTGTCGAATCGGCCAAAGCAACGGGCCGGATTGATGCCACGAATACGGAAATCGTTCGGATCAATTCGATCGGAACGGTCATTCTAGGCGACGATACCGAGATCGGCGCATGCACCTCAATCGATAGAGGAACAATCAGTGCTACGCGGATCGGCCGTGGCACGAAATTGGATGATCTTGTGATGATCGGGCACAATGTTCAAATCGGTGAAAATTGTATGCTTTGTGGTCAGGTCGGTGTTGCCGGTAGTACAATCATCGGTGACAGAGTCGTATTAGCAGGCCAAGTCGGTGTCGCTGACCATTTGGAAATCGGAAATGACGCTGTAGTCGGCGGAGGAGCTGGAGTCGCCGGGAATCTGCCTGGCCGTGACGTCTATCTCGGGACGCCGGCAATAAAAAAGAAAGACTTTATTAAGCAAGTTTTGATGGTTCGTCGCCTGGAATCGGTGTTCGGTGAGCTGATGCAGCTTAAAAAACGGTTCACTGGTATTGAAACGCTCGGAAAAAAAAGCTAACGAAGCCATGCATTGGTCGTCCACATATTTCTTATTAAAATTGATACTGACGATCCCGGGGGAATGAATGGCGAGCGTGGAAAGCGACATCTTCGAGATAATAGCAGAAAAGGCAGCGGTCGAACGTGAAAATGTCGTCAGCGGTGCTAGTTTGCAGGAACTTGAAATCGAATCACTTGATGTGGTCGAAATAATTTTCGCCATCGAAGAAAAATT
>JABJCS010000399.1 GCA_018665505.1 Alphaproteobacteria bacterium | reverse complement strand
ATCAAACCCAAGGCCTTCGTCGTGACCGCAGCGGGATATGAAGGCTCAGAGGCGCTCGCAGACGAACTACAGAGTTTCGTTCGAGAAAAACTCGCCGACTACAAATATCCCCGCTGGGTCGAATTCCGCGGCGAATTACCGAAGACGGCGACCGGAAAGATTCAGCGCTTCAAACTACGGGCTTAACTATCAGCCGGTTTTCAACACCAGAAACTCCGAGAAGTCCGGCTCGTGCGTCATCGACCAGTAGTCGACCAAGCGCCACGGCATGACCGAGACTACCCGCCCTTTGGCATTGCGGTAATAGGTCGACATCCCCGGATGGGTCCAGATCATGCCTTCATGTTCGGCGTCGACGCGGCGGACATATTCATCGTGAACGTCTTGCTGAACATCGATGGCGTCGATCCCATCCTCGATCATGCGGGCAAGACAGCCGGCGATATATCGGGCTTGGCATTCTGCCTGAAAGATAGCGCTGCCGCCGTGTCCGAGTCCTGAATTCGGACCCTGCATGGTAAACAAATTAGGAAAACCCGGCACCGTAATGCCGAGATGGGCCGATGGATTATCATCCGCCCAAACATCTGTCAGCTTACGCCCCTCACGTCCCGTGACATTCAGACGCGCAGTCATCAACGAGACCTTAAAGCCGGTCGCCAAGACGACAATATCGGCTTCCCGCAATTGCCCATCAGTAGTAACCACGCCCGAGGGATCGATGCGGACGATATCGTCCGTCACCAGTTCGACATTTGGCTTGGTGATTGCTGCGAACCAGCCATTGTCGAGCAATATACGTTTACCGTAGGGCGGATATGTCGGCAGGCATTTAGCTAAAAGGTCCGGGCGTCCAGCCAATTCCTCTTCCATATGCTCCGTCATCTGGATGCGGTGACGGTCGTTGGCGCGGTTGAGAGAACGCTCCGGATGTTCCCAATTCGGGTCCTTCTTCAATGTCGGTAACAACCCATCGCCATAGCGCCACAACATGGTGAAACGGAACCAAGCAGCATAATAAGGCACTTTCTCCAATAGCCATTGGGCACCGTCCCCAATGGGGTCGTGATAGCGTGGGATCGGCCGCGCCCATTGTGCGTTACGCTGATAGACCGTGAACGAGGCGACCTCATCGACAACCGTCGGCACGATCTGCATTGAGGATGCGCCGGTGCCGATGATCGCCACCCGCTTGCCCGCAAGCTCCAAACCATCCGGCCATTCCGCCGTGTGGAAGATCGGCCCGTCGAACGTGTCGGCCACCTCGATATGCGGGACCGAAGGCAGGCTGAGTTGCCCAATGGCACTGACCACGGCCATTGCCTGTATTTCCTCGGAACCGTCCGGCCCCTCCGCCAGCACCCGCCAACAACACGCCACCTCGTCCCAGTCGGTTTTTACCACGCGGGTGGCGAAGCGAGTCTTCGCGCGGATCCCGGCCTCTTCGGCGCTGCGTACGAGATAGTCTTGCAACTCATCGCGTGGTGCGAAATAGCGGCTCCACCGATAGCGGGTTCCGAATGAAAATGAATAGGCGTGGTTCGGCGTATCCACCCCGCAACCGGGATAGGTATTCTCGTACCAAGTCCCACCGACCTCGTCGTTCTTCTCAAGTATCGTGAAGGAAACGCCGAGTTTCTCAAGATTCGCCGCCAGGGCGATACCACTGGCTCCAGCGCCCACGATCACAACGGGAAGATGGTCGCGCACATCCGTCGGCTTCTCATCGCGCCAGTCGACTTGGCGCGAACACAGCCCCATTTCTTCCCGCATCATCAACGCGTATTCCGGCGGTACCGCTTCGCCGAGACAGCGGCTCATCATCTCCACCATCAATTCATCACCGGGATCGTCGACCGCTGGGGCTAGATCGGGTGAAGAGAGCAACTCGACCGCTTTCGCCTGTACTTCCGCCCGAGCCTCCTTGGATAGTCCGGCGTCTTCGTCCGCGATCAGATTGACGTCGCGTTTCGGCAGGTACGGGTCAGAGAGCCAACGTCGGTCCCCCGTCAGATGAAATATTACCATCAACAGAACCCGCAGGTCGGCTTCCTCAACGGCTTGCGAAAGCCGGTCGGCGGGGAGTGGTGTCCAAGTATCGCTCATCGCATCGTCTCCTATGGCAACAGGTCGCGTTCCTTCATCGCCCGCGAAATCAGGTTGCGTTGAATGTCCGATGTCCCTTCCCCAAACAAATACACCATGGCGTCCCGATGATGCCGCCCAACGTTGTACTCCCGCATCATGCCGGCACCGCCGAGCACCCGGATCGCCTGTTCCGTCACCCGGTACGCCGCCTCGCTGACGAAGAGTTTTATCTTCGCCGCCGTCTCGTGATCGATCCCACTTTGGTCAACCTGCCACGCACCGCGATAGACCATCCAATGGGCAGCTTCGATATCCGTCGCCATATCCGCCAGCCGGTGGGCAACCGCTTGATATTCCAGTATCGGCTTTCCGGCGACGATGCGCGTGCGAGCATATTCCAGCGCTTCTTCATACGCGCCCTTGGCCACACCCAATACGGAAGCTGAAACCCCCACCCGGTTCT
>JABJCS010000398.1 GCA_018665505.1 Alphaproteobacteria bacterium | reverse complement strand
CCTGTCGGCAAGCAGCCAATCGTCCATTATTCGAGGAGCGTGTCGAATCCGAATTGGGCCTCACGATTGAGACGATTTCCTGCGAGGAAGAAGCGCGGTTGGCATTACAAGGATGCGCGCCCTTGATCGATCAGAGCCGATCGTACGGATTGATGTTCGATATCGGTGGCGGAAGTACGGAGCTGATCTGGATGCGCACCGAAGGTAAACACCCAGAGATGGTCGACAGCATGTCGATCCCGCATGGCGTGGTCAGCCTCAGCGAACGCTATGGCGAAGAAGCGATCTGCCAGGAGCCTTATGGAGAGATTGTTGACGATATGGAGGAGCGGTTAAAGACGTTTTGCCGCCGTCATCAGATCGGTGATGCGGTCCGCCAGGGCAACGTGCAGATGTTGGGGGCGTCCGGAACGGTGACGACGTTGGCTGGAGTTTCTTTGAATTTGCCGCGCTACGACCGATCCATGGTGGATGGCGCCACACTCGATTTTGATGAAGTGCAATCGGTGAGCGAACGATTGCGGCACATGGCGTGCGAGGAGCGCGCAGCTCATCCCTGTATCGGGGCCGAGCGGGCCAAGCTCGTGATCGCCGGGTGTGCGGTGCTGGAAGCGATCATGCGGCGATGGTCGGTCGGCAGCATCCGGGTCGCGGATCGCGGTGTGCGAGAAGGCATTTTGTTCGAATTGATGCAGCAGGCCGACGCTGAGCGAGACGCCGGTCATGGCGCTCACGGGTCCCGTTAAGAAAATGGCAAAGAAAGGTCGCGGCGGGCCAAAACGCGCCGACGCGAAACAACGGGTTAAGACGGCACGGGGGCGCACTAATTCATCGGTCCGCTGGTTGCAGCGCCAATTGAACGATCCTTATGTGCAGGAAGCCCGGCGCATCGGCTATCGCAGCCGTGCAGCCTTCAAGATCATCGATATCGACGAGAAATACCGGCTGTTGAGCCGAAATCTGCGCGTAGTCGACCTGGGGGCTGCGCCCGGTGGGTGGAGTCAGATCGTGGCCGAGCGGATCGGCGAGGGCGGCAGCATCGTCGCCGTCGATCTATTGGAATTCGACCCCCTCGCCGGGGTTACGGCCTTGATCGGCGACTTCCACGAAGCAGAAACTTGGGATCGGGTGCGCGAGGCCTTGGACGGCGATGCGGACCTTGTCTTGAGTGATATGGGGGCATCCATGATAGGTCATTCTGCGACCGATCATTTGCGCAGCGCAGCCTTGGCGGAAGCCGCCTTCGAGTTCGCTTGCGAGGTGCTGACCGATGGTGGTGCGTTCGTAGTTAAACTGCTGCAGGGGGCGGAGGAGAGCGCCTATGTCGCGATGTTGCGCAAGCGATTCGCGAAAGTCGACCGGGTAAAGCCACCTGCTAGCCGCGACAGATCGGCCGAAATGTACGTTGTGGCCCGCGGATTCCGGGCGGAACAGGGTGCATAACGGCTATTTTTCTTGGCTTGCACAACGCGACGTGTATAGTGCCGCAAATTTTGCGACGGAGGCGGAATTGGAAATTCAGGAAGCGCTCACATTCGACGACGTCCTGCTCCAGCCAGCTGAATCCGCCATACTGCCCAACGACGCCGATACACGCACGAAACTGACGCGGGCCATTGAGCTCGGGATTCCTGTTATTTCGTCTGCGATGGATACGGTGACCGAAGCGCCTCTCGCGATTGCGATGGCACAAGCGGGCGGCATTGGCGTTATTCACAAGAATCTGGACATTGCGGAACAAGCCGACGAAGTACGGCGGGTGAAACGATTCGAGGCGGGCATGGTGGTGAATCCTATCACCATTGGGCCTGAGCAGACATTGGCCGACGCCTTGGCGTTGATGCAGTACCACAGCATTTCCGGCATTCCTGTGGTCTCCAAACGGACTGGACGGATCGCTGGAATACTGACCAATCGCGACGTCCGCTTTGCCAACGATCAGACGCAGCCGGTTCGTGAGCTGATGACCAAACGCGGGCTCGTGACGGTGCCGGAAGGTGTCGGGCGTGATGAAGCCATGCGCCTGTTGCACAAACATCGGATCGAAAAGCTTATCGTCGTCGATGACGACCGACAATGCGTCGGTTTAATCACGGTAAAGGATATCGAGAAGGCGCAGCGCTTCCCGGACGCTTGCAAGGATGAGCAAGGGCGCCTGCGGGTGGCCGCCGCGACGGGAGTCGGCGATGCCGGGCTCGAACGCGCCGAAGCTTTATTGGATGCGGGTTGCGACGTAATCGTCGTCGATACCGCACATGGTCATAGCCGAGGCGTGTTGACGACGATCGATGAGATTAAGCGCTTGAGCAATTATTCCCAAGTGATCGCCGGCAACGTTGCGACCGGCGAAGGCGCGCGTGCGCTGATAGATGCGGGCGCAGACGCGGTTAAGGTAGGAATCGGCCCGGGATCAATCTGTACCACGCGGATCGTTGCGGGTGTCGGCGTGCCTCAGCTCACCGCCATCATGGAAGCGGCGGAAGCCTGCCGCGAGCGCGGTGTGCCAGTGATTGGCGACGGCGGAATCAAATTCTCCGGCGATATTGCCAAAGCCGTCGCCGCCGGGGCCGATTGTGTCATGATCGGCTCGCTCTTGGCAGGGACAGACGAGGCGCCCGGCGAAGTTATGCTGTATCAAGGGCGCTCCTATAAATCCTATCGCGGTATGGGCTCCATAGGTGCAATGGCGAGAGGCTCGGCTGACCGCTATTTCCAAGAAGAAGTGAGCGAGCAACTGAAACTGGTGCCGGAAGGCGTCGAAGGCCGGGTACCATACAAGGGACCGGTTGCGAATATCCTCCATCAATTGGTTGGCGGATTGAAGGCGGCGATGGGATATACGGGCAGTGCAAACTTGCAGGAGATGCAAACCAAAACGGTCTTCCGGCGCATTACGGGGGCTGGTTTGCGCGAAAGTCACGTCCACGATATCGCTGTTACGCAAGAAACGCCCAACTATCGGGTCGATTAGCGCGCTGAAATTGCAGGTAAAAACTGGTTTTTGACACGTCGCTTACGGCGCGGGATCATAGCGTATTATGACTCCATCGGCACGGTGTCAGGCCGCCATCGACATTTTAAATGCGATAGAAGAGACGACGAGAGCCGCCGATTCTATAATGAGGCGCTATTTTCGCGCCCGTCGCTACGCGGGAAGTGGAGATCGCCGGGCTATCCAGGCGCTCGTCTACGTAATTCTCCGTAAAAGAGGACAGTTGGATTGGTGGTGTAAACGGTGCGATATCGAATTAACGTCTCGATCACGCGTCCTAATGGCGCTCATTCTCTGTGCACCGTGGGAGACAGCCTCTCCCGGAGACGCCTTCCTGCCAAGTAAGTACGGGCCAGCTTCTCTCTCGCAGGTGGAGGCGGCAGTAATCGATGAATTGCGCGGGGCGAGCCTCGATCATTCCGCGCAGCCTGTGTCTGTATCCTTGAATATTCCGGCTTGGTTAGAACGGCAGTATTGTCCGGAAATCAACGATAATTTTGAAAACGAAATTAAAAAATTAGAAAGCCAAGCCGACGTTGACCTCAGGGTCAATACGTTGAAATCAAACCGGCTCGAGGTTCTCTCGGAACTTCGGAATGCAAGCATTGAGGCGATGCCGACACCTCGGGCACCTCACGGCATTCGACTTAAGCAGAGGTCCCCTTTAACGGGTTTGTCGGCTTTTCGAAACGGATTCTTCGAACCACAAGGCGAAGCGTCACAATTGGCGGCTGAACTTGCGGGTGCGGAGCCGGGCCAATCAGTGCTGGATCTTTGCGCCGGCGCCGGTGGTAAAGCACTCGCGATCGCAGCCTGTATGCGTAACGAAGGCCGCCTTGTTCTGCATGATGTTGATCCAGCGCGGTTACGCCGCGCAGAGGAGCGGATGCAACGGGCTGGAGTGAATATTCATGAAAATCAATCTCTTACAGAAACTTTAAATTCAGAGAATACCGCGCATGAATTAAATTACGATATCGTTATAATTGATGCTCCGTGCAGCGGATCCGGGACTTGGCGTCGAAATCCAGAGGCTAAATGGCGCTTGAATGAGGAGCGTTTGCACGAGCATACGATGCAGCAGCATGGTTTGCTGAAAACAGGGGCAAATGCGGTGCGGCCAGGCGGAAGGCTCGTCTATATGACGTGCTCCATCCTGGCGGCGGAGAATCGGGATCGGATTGATGAATTTCTGGCGATGGATGGTGCGGATTTCGAGTTGATTGCGCCAGGGAAGGATTGGCGGCGCGTGACGGGGCAAGAACTCGATCCCGTGGGTGCCGATTTGCAACTCACGCCGGCCCGACACTGCACGGACGGTTTTTATGTAGCGATTTTGCGGAGGCGAGTGGGTTGAACGTGCGCCGCGCGGTGCCGGACGACGCAGCTGCGATTGCCCGCATTCATGTGGATACCTGGCGCGATACCTATGCCGGCATTTTGCCGGACCGCGTTCTATTGAATATGTCTACGACCCGGGAAGGGGGTGGTTGGAGTGGTTCGGTTCTGCGTGGAGAAAGCGTGTTCGTGGTTCAAGGTTCCGATGACGGGATTGTCGGTTTCGGCAGTTGCGGGCCGAATAGACTGCGTAAACTGCCGTGTGACGGCGAGGTATATACGCTATACGTCGCACCCGGAAATCAGGGCCATGGGTTCGGTAAGGCATTGATGACCCGGATGTTGGGAGAATTGGCCGAGAGCGGGCAGCGAAAGGCGCTTGTTTGGGTATTGAGAGAGAATCCGGCGCGGTTTTTCTATCAAGCGATGGGTGGGCGGCACCTAGCCGAGCAGAATGAGCGGCTTTGGGAGACGTTTATCCCGCAAATCGCCTATTATTGGACACTGCCCTATGCCGCCGGAGAATAAGCGATATCGGCCGGAGCGCCATCGCGATTATTTCGTTGAATTCTCGAGCGCCCTATTTCATACCGATACCGTTACAATACCCAACAGCAAAGGGTCTTACGCGCTTATATTCAGCCTGAAGGGCGAAACTCAACAGGTGATCGGAAAGTTGGGTCTGAGTTGTTTCCGTTCCGGTATTTACGGATATGCGGGAAACGCATATGGCGGTGGAGGACTGCGAGCTCGTTTGCAGCGACATTTTGCGTCCGGCGGGCGGACGCATTGGCATATCGATTACCTGAAATCACTTGCCACGCTTCATGGGGCCTGGGTCTTTGATGAAGGGTGCGAATGCGATGTCGCGAATGCCATGCTATCGGTGCCCGGCGCATGTCTGTCGGTTGACGGATTCGGTGCCAGTGACTGCAAACGGTGTCGTTCTCACTTGGTCTTATTGGAGGAACGATAATCGCATTTCACGTGTTTTAGAAGCGCGCTGCAGCCGTTAATAATGACTCGGTAATTGTCCGCTGCGATAAGTTTCAGTCGCGGTGCAGCGCTGACAAATTCGGTTATGCGAACCCTGTGATTCAAATTTTCTCTGACACATCAGGCACTTGCGCTCTTGAAGGTCAAGTTTGTCGGTCTCTTTAAATCTTTGATTTCTCATCATGCGACCAACCTAATCGGTGAAGTTGTCGAAAAAATGGCAAGGTCGCGTCAACTTCCTGTCAGCTTAGTATGTCAATCTACGCGTGCTTTCAGGTGGCGAATCCCACGGGTGGGTGCTGCGGAAAGTACAAGCAGGCAATAAGTGCGCCGCGTGTTTGTTCAGATTGAATGGTAACCAGGGCCTGAACGAGGGGTAGTGCCGGTGAACCGCAAGCTAGTAAATTTCATCTTCATTTTGCTCTTGGCGTCTGCGGTCGGGTTACCGGCGCACGCGAATTCGAAATACAAGAAATATATGGAGCAATCGCTGGGTGATCTGCTGCTGATGTGCGTCGAGGGTGACGATAACGGCTGTTTTTTCTATGCCGGGATGCAGGCTAAGGAAGGAAATTTGAAAGAGGCACACGACGCCTATTTGATTGGTGCCCAGAATGCGAAAAATCGCTCCGGTTTCGTCTGTATGTTCCAACTGGCACGGCTTTATCAAAGCGGTCAGGGTATCGAGCAGGATTTAGTGCAGGCATATCGTTGGTTCGCCGTCCTCAGCCGTCTCACGTCACAGCAGGACCTGCAAACTGCCGCAAAGAATCAACAGCAGCTATTGATCGCGCGCATGTCGCCGCAGCAGATCACGTTGGCTGAGGCATTATCTAAACGAGGGGTCAGAATCAATTAGTTTCAAAGTCTTGCGTGGGATGCCGCCCGTGTCCCCGCAAGTGACGCATCGGCTGGCAAAAGGATAGGG
>JABJCS010000039.1 GCA_018665505.1 Alphaproteobacteria bacterium | reverse complement strand
CAATACGCCCGGCTCTTGATCACCGGACGTGTCATGGATTGCATCTAATACGTAATCGAGGGAATCCGAAGCCATCGCGACAGGGTCCATCTCACCCAACAATACACCACCGACCTCCTCCGCACGGCCCATATTCAGGCGACATTGTGGACAATGTGCAAGATGCGCAGCGACAGCCAAGCTCCAACTTTCTCCAATGGCACCTGCTGCATAGCTTATCAAAAGGTCATCTCCGGGGTGATGCTGAACGGTCATCGTATATCTCCTAGATACAATCTCAATTTTTCAAACGACAAGCGGAGCCGTGATTTAACGGTGCCCAAAGGCAAATCTAACTGTGCCGAAATCTCCTGATGGGACAAGCCGTCGACAAACGACAACCTAATCACCTGCTGCTGCTCCGGGGGCAAGGCATCAATTGACTGGGTTACCTGTTCGGTAATCGCCGCCTGTTCAACAACCTGAAGAGGGGTCGGCTCATTGTCAGGATGCAGAAGAGGTTCGTTGGGATCAAGTGCGGGGCGTTTTTCCTTACGCAGGCGGTCAATACGCAGGTTACGCGCTATCGTAAAAATCCAGGTAGTCGCCGAGGCCTTTTTTGCATCAAACTGAATTGCCTTACGCCAGACAGTTACGAAGGTTTCCTGGGCTATTTCCTCTGCTACATCAGGTGCAGCACCGAGCTTCATCATATAGCTCTTCACACGAGGAGCGAGGCGGTTAAAGAGCAATGCAAATGCCCCCCGGTCCTGTCTGTCAGCTACGCAAGCTAACAGATCATTCTCGGAGCGCATTTTCGGGCCGTTTTCTAAATTCGCGGACATCCACCCGATTTCCTTCGCTTCATCGCTTGTTGTCAATGATTGTGGTCTGGAATTGCGCAATTGAGTAAAAGACGCAGAGCCACGTGCAACGGCATCAGATATGGGCATTTCAGCATTCATAGCCCTTATACGCTGTCTGCGCTCCTTTGGATCATATTTAGAACTCCATGATCCAAAAAGATAAACCAGCCGTATAAGTAAAAATGGATACCGTTCCAAGGCCATCAACAGCGGGCGAATAGGGTGTTAGAGAAAATTTCGGCAATAACAGGTAAACCTAGGTCAATCGCAGTTGTTGGCAGCGGTATCGCAGGTCTATCGGCAGCCTGGTTGTTAAGCCAGCGCCACGACGTCACTGTTTTTGAGAAACAGGGCCGGATCGGCGGCCACAGTAACACGGTCGACGTCGTTGCCCCTGAAGGTCAAACACCTGTCGATACCGGCTTTATTGTGTACAACGAGGTCAATTACCCAAATCTCGTTGCGCTCTTCGACCACCTCGATGTCGAGACAGAACCCAGCGACATGTCATTTGCGGTTTCTTACGACGATGGGGCTCTGGAATATGGTAGTCGTGACGTAAATGCCATCTTCGGCCAACGACGAAACATCCTATCACCCCGTTTTTGGAAAATGATCCGCGACATTCGGTGGTTTTATGCCGACGCACCCCTGATCCTAAAAGATAGCGAACGCTTTCGCGATGTATCTCTGGGACAGTATCTGAGCACCAATGGATACGGCGCAGCCTTCATCGAGGACTTCATCCTGCCCATGGGAGCAGCAATCTGGTCGACGCGCGCAGACGAAATGCAGGCCCATCCGGTAGAAACCTTCGTCCGGTTTTTCACCAGCCATGGGCTGATGCAATTCAACAACCGGATTCCCTGGCGCACGGTCAAAGGTGGCAGTCGCAATTACGTTCAACCACTCTCCAAAGACCTGATCAAAAATCTCAAGATCGGTAATGGCGTTCAGTCGATAACCCGCCACGACAACGGTGTTACAATTATTGATTCCACCGGTCAGGAGAGAAACTTTGACGCTCTTGTCATCGGCGCACATGCGAATGAGGCCCTGTCCATGCTCCGTGACGCGGATGCCATGGAACGCCGTCTGCTCGGCGCGTTTCGTTACACAGACAACAAGGCTGTTCTGCACCGCGACACGCGTTTAATGCCCAAACGCCGCCAGGTTTGGTCGAGTTGGAATTATATGGGTGCCGCAGAAACGGGCGCCAGTGTCACCTACTGGATGAATTCACTGCAATCCCTAAAGACCAATTTTCCACTGTTCGTAACAGTAAACCCCAGACGCGCCCCCGACCCCAGCACAGTATTTCGAGAGTTTGACTACGCGCATCCTTTCTATGATCTCGCGGCCCTCAACGCACAGGAATCACTGTGGCAATTGCAGGGACGGCGTCACACCTGGTTCTGCGGTAGTTATTTCGGTTACGGGTTTCATGAGGATGCCCTCCAATCAGGCCTAGCAGCGGCTGAAGACATAGGCGAGGTGCGTCGTCCCTGGACGGTCGCCAATGAGTCAGGCCGCATTCACCTGCCGCCTTTGACGCAACAGGCCGCCCAATGACGTCAGAGACAGCCGCCCTCTATTTTGGCGAAGTCGTTCACGAACGTCAGCGTCCCAAGAAACACAGGCTTCGCTATAGCGTATTTTCAATGCTGGTCGACGTCGACACGCTGGACTCTCTATCGGCCGCTCACAAATTATTTGCTTATAACGCGCGGGCCTTGTTTTCGATTAGAGATACCGACCATGGCACGCGCCCAAACCTCACAATGGCCGCTTGGGCGCGCCAGGAATTAGAACGAGCCGGGCTTGAAGAAGCCGGTCATCATATTAAGGTTCTCTGCTACCCACGGATCTTTGGTTACGTCTTCAATCCTCTCAGTGTCTATTTTTGCTACGCAGAAAGCGGCTCCATTTCCGCCATTATCTATGAGGTCCACAACACCTTTGGAGAAAGACATTCCTATATAATTCCGGTGGATGAAGCGGCCCGCAAAATAATTCGCCAGACTGGTAATAAGGAATTCTTCGTATCACCGTTTATACCGATGGACTGCATTTACAAATTCCGAGTGCAGCCACCCGAAGACGTTGTCCGAGTCGTCATGCGCGTAGAGGACGGAGACGGATTGCTGCTGGCTGCCTCATTTGCAGCCACCCGCAAATCTTTCAGTGATCGGCTTT
>JABJCS010000397.1 GCA_018665505.1 Alphaproteobacteria bacterium | reverse complement strand
TGATTACCGCCATCACACAGAGTCCAACCGGTCAGGCCCGGGTCGACGGGATCTCGGTCAACCGAGCGAATCTCAAGACCGCCAACCGGATTATCGAAACAGCGGAACGCCGAGGCGTTCTATAAAATTCTCAACGGGAGTATATGAATGTCTGATTCAGCCATGCTGGAAGAACAAGAAACGCTAATCCTTCAGACGCTGGAGCAGTTTCTCGAACGCGACGTCCGCCCGCAGGTCATGGAGTTGGAACGCAATGACATCTGGCCGGAAGAGATCGTCTATAAGATGGCCGACCTCGGTCTGTTCGGTGCGATCATCGACGAGGAATACGGTGGACTGGGTCTCCCCTGTGCCACCTACGCGAAAATTTGCGAGAAAGTCTCCCACACCTGGATGTCACTTGCGGGTATATTCAACTCGCATCTCATCATGTCGGCGGCAGTGCAACGATTCGGCACAGAAGATCAAAAACGACATTGGTTGCCGAAGTTCGCCACCGGAGAGCTGCGCGGCGGCATCGCGCTGACAGAGCCCGGCGGCGGCACTGACCTTCAAGCGATCCGCACCCGCGCGGTCCAAGACGGCGATTCCTATGTCCTGAACGGAACGAAGACGTGGATATCCAACGGTATCAATGCCCATGTTATGGCCGTCCTCACCAAGACGGATTGGGAGATCGAACCGCGACACCGGGGGATCAGCCTCTTCCTGGTCGAAAAGGGTGACGGTTTCCGCGCATCGAAAAAATTGGAAAAACTTGGCTACAAAGGCATCGATACCGCCGAGCTGATCATCGAGGACTGCCGCGTTCCGGCCAACCAGTTGATCGGCTTGAAACCAGGGCAAGGCTTCAAGCAGATTATGGGCGGGCTTGAGCTTGGCCGCATCAATGTCGCGGCGCGCGGATGTGGTGTCGCCGGTGCAGCGCTCGACGAAGCAGTCAAATATTCCCAACAACGCGAGACCTTCGGCCAGCCGATTGCGAACCATCAGGCCATTCAATTGAAACTGGCCGATATGGTCACGAAAGTTGAAGCGTCGCGTCTTTTGACCTACCGCGCCGCCGAAGCCTACGACCGGGGAGAGCGCTGCGATATGGAGGCTGGAATGGCCAAACTCTTCGCTACCGAAGCCGCCATCGACAATTCAATGGATGCAATGCGTGTCCATGGTGGGTATGGATATTCGAAAGAATTTCCAGTTGAACGCTTCTATCGCGACGCCCCATTGCTGACCATCGGAGAGGGCACCAACGAGCTGCAAAGAATTATTATCGCGCGGCAGTTGATTCAGCGGAATCCGATCTAGGTCAGCTACATGCTTTCTGTGTTCCACACCGCGGGATTAACCATCCCCTGTACTATCCGCACGACCAATCATTCGGCTGCAATGGGAGGACTCCATGCTGCCGCTTGAGGGATGCCGCATCTTGGCCGTCGAGCAATACGGAGCAGGCCCCTGGGGCACCCAGTATCTAGCCGATATGGGCGCCGAGGTTATCAAGATCGAGAACCCGAAGGACGGCGGCGACATGGCGCGCCCGCTAGGGCCGTTTTTCCTGAACGACGGCGACGGTACGGCAGATTCTCAGTTCTATCAGAGCTTCAACCGCAACAAGAAGAGCCTGACGCTCGATCTGCAGCACGATAGCGGTAAGGCGATCTTCCATGATTTAGTAAAGACCGCGGACGCAGTCACCTGCAATCTACGGGGCGACGTCCCAGCAAAGCTGGGACTGACATACGACACCTTGGGCAAGTTCAACCCATCCATCGTCTGTTGCCACCTCACGGCTTATGGCCGCGAAGGCGAACGAGCATCCTGGCCTGGATACGACTATCTCATGCAGGCGGAAGCCGGTTGGTTCTCTCTTACGGGTGAGCCGGAAACCCCACCCGCCCGGTTCGGCCTGTCGGTCGTCGACCTGATGACCGGGTTGTTGCAAGCCTATGCGACGACATCGGCAATCATCGGTGCCCGCACTGAAGGCAAGGGCCGCGATATAGATGTCAGTCTTTTCGATCTGGCGCTCTCCAACCTCTCCTATCCCGCGACATGGTTTCTGAACGGCGGTCATGTGCAAGGCCGAGAGCCACGGTCGGGGCATCCGTCGCTGACCCCGTGCGGCGCGCAGAAGACTAAGGACGGTTGGATTTTTCTGATGTGCAATAAGGAAAAATTTTGGCCCATCCTGTGTGACATGATCGGACATCCCGAATGGGGCACGGACGAACGCTACGCCACCTTCCAGGAAAGGCTCGAACATCGCGCGGAGATTACCGAAATGTTGGACGGAGCGCTTTCCGCGCAAACGACCGCCGAATGGCTCGATCTGTTTGCCGGTAAGGTACCGTCGGCACCGATCCTCGATATCAAACAGGCGTTGGAGAATCCTTTCGTCACCGATAACGGTAAGATTCAGGAATTAACCCATCAAAGCGGCAAGACTTTCCGATTGGTCGACTCCCCCATCAGCTGTCCCGGTGACCCGACACCGGCGAGGCCCGCGCCGGAGCTCGGCGAGCATACGGAACAATTGTTACGCGACCTCGGTATTGCCACCGGAGATGTAGCACGATTACGCGCCGAGGGGGTCGTATAATGGCGAGCGCAACCTTGACGAAGAATTCCGGGGAACTTCGCTACGTGGCGCTAGCACGACGGCTAGCCAAGGAAATCCGGAAGGGGAAGTACCCCGTCGACTCCCTGCTGCCGACCGAAGCAGAGCTGACTGCTAAGTACGGCATCAGCCGGTTCACAGTTCGCGAAGCAATCCGCCAATTGCAATCCCAAGGACTGGTCATCCGACGCCAAGGTGTCGGCACCAGAGTCCTCGCCGAACAGCCCGTCCATCATTTTCTTCAAGCCCGGAACTCGGTCGAGGAAGTTTTGCAATACGGAGTGCAGTCGCTCCTCAACGAGATGGCCACAACAAATGTGACCGCGGATGCAAATCTAGCGGAACGGATAGGTTGCGCGGAAGACGATAAATTCCTCAAGATCACCGGCTTGCGAATGCCAGTCGATGATCCTGACGGGTTACCGGTATGTTGGACTGAAATCTTCGTGCTCTCCGAATATGCGGGTATCCGCGATGAAATCGGGAGAGGCAATGTTCTGATCGCGAATTTGATCGAAGACCGCTACGGTCAGCGTGCCATTGAAATTCAGCAAGACATTACCGCCGTAAGCTTGCCCGGCGATATTGCAAAGAAGCTCGGCGTGCAAGCAAACTCTCCGGGTTTGCTGGTTCGTCGTTGGTATATGGGAGCCGACGGCAAGGCATTCGAGGTGACTGTCAGTCTCCATCCAGGCGCTCGTTTCAGCTATTCTATGCGCATGACGCGAGACACGGACGCCTAGATTAGTACCGGAAGAACACACCGCATCGACACGGTCACCCGTCGCGCCTGTTGCCTCGATACGGAACCCCGGACACCGATAAGTACGCAACCGTATAGCGACCTGTAGCTTGACGATTTAATCCCGCGTCTTTGGAATCTGGGTATCGGACATTTGTTCGATGACCTTGGTGATCTCCGTCATATCGCCTGGCCCGTAACCCATGGCCCCTGCCTGCATGACGAGCTGGTGCACCGTATTGCCGACCCATTGGGTTGCCCCCAGGCGTTCCGCCTCCTGACGCCAGAGCGTGACATCCTTCTGCGAGATATACATCGGCCCGCCGAGATCGAACTTCCGGTTCAGAACATGGCGCGGCACCTTGGTCAGGCTGGCGCTGTTTTGCCCGGAACCGCTGTTGATGACGCTGAGTAGCTTCTCGACGTCGATCCCGGCCTTGGCACCAAGCACCATGCCTTCGACGCAACTCGCCAGATTGGTCAGCGACATCATGTTATTGATCATCTTTACGACCTGCGCTTGGCCGACTTTCTCGCCGATATAAATGATCTCTCCGGCGAAGGCCGCAATCAAAGGTTCGCCACGATCAAAGACCGCCTTGGGGCCCGATGCGATCGCAGCGATTTCCTTTGCCCAGGCACGCTGCGTGCCGCCGGTGATCGGACAATCGAGCATCTCGATCCCCTTCTCCGCAAGCCGCCGCTCGACCTCACCAACGGCCTCCGTCCCCATTGTACCGAGATTGACGAATGTCTTAATTTCGCTGCCATGAATGACGCCGTCGTCGCCGCCAGCGACTGCCTCGAAACTCGCCACGCTCGGCATGCAGGCGAAAACAACGTCCGCCTGTGACGCGACCTCCGCAGGGGATTTCGCGATCCGGGCTTGTTTATCAGCCAGGGTTTTCGTCGCTTCCGGATTGATATCGAAGACAGACATGTTCTGTTCTTGATCAAGTATAAGCGACGCCAGAGGGAGCCCCATGTTTCCGGTACCGATAAATCCTGCAGTCATCAAAAAAATCCTTCCCAATGTGAGGCGGCCGATGGACGCCGCGTGTTTAATCGGTAAGGTAGAGGCCGCGAATTTCGCGGCAAGCACGATGAAACAAGGACATCATTATGATTTCGATCTACGGCCTTAAGAATTGCGACACCTGCCGCAAAGCGTTGAAATGGCTTCAAGCGGAAGGGATCGAGCACGAATTCAAAGACGTTCGCGCCGATGGATTGACCGACGCGCAAGTGCAAGGCTGGATCGATGCCGTCGGCTGGGAAACCCTGTTGAACCGTCGGGGCACCACGTGGCGCAAACTATCCGACGCAGAGAAAGACGGCGTAGACGCCGCCAAGGCCAAAGCCCTGATGATGGAGCAAGCTGCGTTGATCAAACGCCCCGTGTTCGAGGCTGGCTCAACCGTGATCGTCGGCTTCAAGGACGCGGAGGTGGAAGCCCTCCGCGCCGCTTTGTAAAGTCAGCCTGCTTTCGCGCGATTCCGCTCGAGCCAGGAATCGACCATCGCCACGGTTTGATCGACCGTGTCGAGTTGCATGCCGTGTGACGCGGCAATTGTTTTCACGAGGCAATCCGCCCGCTCGATATTCGGAGCTCCGGCAAGCAGAGCCCGTGCCGCGGAAGACGGCTTCGCTAGGCCGTTGGCTGCATTCGCGTATTTTTCGAAGGGGACAAGATCGTTCATATCCGCGCCCATGGCACCGCAAACCTGTTTGACGAATTCGTAAACCTTACCTGACGCTTCCATATCCGAATGAACCGATTCACGAATGGCACGCATGTCATTTTGCTGGACGCACCGGTAATTGCCGGTCATCAACATGGCCCATTTGGCGAGCGGCACGAAGACCGAATCATGCACTTTCAACTTCACCGGTAATTCGAGCGCACCGTCGCCCGGATCAAACCGAATGGCTTCGATATCGGCCTGCATCTGTCGCAGAATTGCAGTGTCTTCATCGGATTCGAACCGCGCCGCCTTGAAGTTCGTCGGCAAGGCAACCTGCAGGACATTCAAGGGTTCCTCCGGTGGGCGGAAGGCTTGAGGATCCGGACTGCAGAGCGTGATATTCTTCGGATCAACGCTATCCCACACACTGGGGTCGGTATAGCATTTCGTCAGTTGCGACGTGTCGAGCCCCGGAATGCGCGCCATGTAGGGCAATGGCGGCATATTCATGATCGACATGCAGGGCTTGCCTGACTTACCAACTCGGTCGAGCAGTTCGCGCACACCTGGTGAGCGATATTGCGGCTCCTGCATCGCCAGTACCACCAAATCGTATTCCGACGGGTCCGCATCATCCGTGCCACCGGCAGAGAGTGACCCTGCCAGCGATTTCGAATTGAGTTCCACCAGATCATCGCGGCCCTTCACCGGCATTCGCACAATAGCGCCGTCTTTATTGAAGAGCTCAGCTTCTTCCGGAAGGCAAACGAGGCGCACCGAATGCCCCGACAAGACCAGCTTGATGGCCAATAGCGAGCCGTAGGACGCGCCCATAATAAGAGTGTTGTATTTCTTCCCCATAACTTCCTCCCGGATTCCCTAACACACACGGTTCAGCCCGGACCTCATTGGTCCGGGCCGCCGCTTTGATTAAGAATGTGTCCAGATTAGCCGGTCGGTCAAGCGCTGGTATACAAAAGGCCTGAAAAGATCGGCGAAACCGCGTCACGAAGGTGTTATCAGGTAAGATTTACTCAATGATGACGAAAGTGCGAACTTCGATACTTTCGCGCGGCGGCGCGTCCGGCGCCGTCTCTTGCAACTCAAATGCACCGTGCGGGGTAAAGTGGGCACGCCCGTCGTCGATGCTGTCCCAACCCTTGATCAGCAGGATTTCATCGCGGTCGATCTCCGACGCATAATACCAACGTTGTCCCGCACCGTGCGCAACCTGATAAATTTCACCTACGCGATCCGCAAAGACTTGATCCGTCGCGACCAATTCCTCAGTCGCAATACTGGCGGCATCGGCCAAGGCGAGCGGCGAACGTTTCACTGGCCCACTGATCGGCCGCCAAACGTTGACCTGCAAAATGCGCGCACCGGCCTCGATTAGTCGTTCGTACTCCGCTTCACCGAGGACGTCCTTGGCCCGTTGGGGGCCACTCGCCACGGTGTAATCCACGTGTACGCGGGTCGCGGGACCGCGCAAACCATCCGGGTTCCGGGCTCCGCCCGTGTCATCGGAGCGTCTCGTCACATCGAAGATAGCCACATGGGTGGCGTCGAAACGCTCACGCAAGATGTCCTCGACTTCGGCATGATATGTGGAATCGACCGCCGCATCGTCGTAGAGATCATCCACTTGGGTTTCATGATGCAACAGTTCGAAACCTTGCGTGTCGACCGAAAGGTTCTCCGCGATTGGGCGCATATCGGCGACCGGAACAGAGACGTCTTCCAACTCGAAAAAAATCTTCGCTTCGCCGCCGGTCAGCGCGGTGCTGTGAAATACCGGCTTGGTATCTTGGGGGACAATGAAGGACAAAGCACCCTCAACGCTCGGCAGCGGCTCGGCCGCATCTGATCTCAATTGGCTCATCGTTCTAATCCTTATAACTTCATTTGTGCAGCCTCGCCGACGCGACGGCCCAACTCGTTACCCTTAAGATGCGATAAGATGATGAAGTTTGCGACCGATATTTCTTCACGTTCGGGTTAGATTTATTTACCCGATTAAACTCCATCGGTTCCTCGATAACGCTCTTTCAATTTACGCATACCGCCAAGCCAACGATCATAATCACCCGTCTTGCGTTGCAGGTAGTCCAGGACGACTGGATGCGGCAGAATGAGAAATTCTTCCCTATCCATTGTCTCGATCACGCTATCGGTCAATTCCTCCGGGTCGATCATCCCGTCGAGCGACGCGACACCGCCTTCCCGTCCCTGAGTCATTGCCGTGCGCACCGCTTGTGGACACAGGACCGACACTTTCACACCTCGGGTGCCATATTCGATCGACAACCATTCGCCAAAGGCGATCGCTGCGTGCTTGGTCACGGAATACGTGGCGGAATTAACATGCGACAACAGACCCGCCGCCGACGCCGTATTGATCAGATAGCCGTCGCCTCGCGCCGCCATTTTGGGTGCCACCGCACGCGCCGCGTAGACATGCGCCATCACGTGGATATCCCAATTCTTTTGCCAATCCGCATCCGGCACGTCTTCACCACCGAGCCAGGCGATCCCGGCGTTCGAGCAAAAGATATCAATCGGGCCAAGCTCATTCTCCGCCCGCTCCACCAAGGTCTGTATATCCCCTTCGCGAGAGACATCAGTGACAATCGGCAGAGCGCCAATCTCGTCGGCGACGGCGACCAAGGCTTCTTCCTGCATATCCGCAACGGCGATACCTGCGGCCCCCTCCTCCTTGAACCGGCGCGCCAATGCGCGCCCGATTCCGCTTGCCGCACCCGTGATCACCGCAACCTTACCTTCAACCTTCATAACGATTTCTCCCCCTGCAGGGTTGGTTTTCCTTAGACACATAGCTATCCGCGACAACCGGTGCTTCAAGCCGCCCGAGAGGCAATACCCAAACCGCATCGCCCGCCATAGTTTAACTAACACAGACACCGTGACCATCGAAGGGACCAACCGTGAAAATCACCGGCTATGAAGTAAGCGCTCTGAACATTCCGGAAGACGATCCTCTGGCCAATATGCCGGAGGAAGCGGGCCGGACGCGACCGGTCGTCATCCTGCGCCTGCGCACGGATAATGGTCTCGAAGGAATTGGCGTCACCTTCTATGGTGGCAAGATGACCGGCAGCCTACGGGTCGCGGTAGAGGAACTCTCCGAACTGACGGTCGGTGAGGACCCGCTGTGCATCGAGCATATCGTCGCAAAGCTTCGCAATGGCACCGGCGATTCCTGCGGACCGGGTGGCATCTTTACCCTGGCGCTTTCCGCCATAGACGTCGCGCTTTGGGACATCAAGGGGAAGGCGCTCGGGTTGCCGCTCTGGAAGCTTTTGGGCGGCCATCGCGACCGGGTGCCGACATATGCCTCCGGCGCACTAAGGCGCGGGCTGACCGACGATCAGGCGCAACAGGCGGCGCATACTTTGGTCTCGAAAGGTTTTCGTGAGATGAAAACCCAAATGGCGCTGCCAGGAAATCCGACGCCGGAGGATGAGATCCGCCGCGTCCGGGTCGTGCGCGAAGCCATCGGTCCCGATATCAAACTGATGTGTGACATCAATCAACGCTGGCGGCCCGAACAAGCCATCGATATCGGCAGCCGGGTCGAAGATGTTGGGTTGTTTTGGCTGGAAGACGTCACAGTGGCTGATGATTATGCGGGCCTCGCCCGGGTCACCGCCGCCTTGAAGACACCCATCGCAGGGGGTGAATATCTATGGGGCATCGCGCCGTTCCGGCACATGATCGAGGCGCGTTCCGTCGACATCGTTATGGTCGATATCGTGCGTGCGGGCGGCGTCACCCAATGGATGAAGATCGCCGGTATGGCGGAAGCCTTCAATCTACCAATTGTCAGTCACGTCATGCCGGAAATTCTGGTGCATCTGGTGGCCGCCTGCCCGAACGGCCTGACAGTCGAGTATATGCCCTGGATGCTGTGCCTGTACGAGGAAACCCCTATCGTCGAGAACGGTGAGATGATCCTGCCCAACAAGCCGGGCCTAGGATTGAAGTTCGACGAGAAGGCCATCGCGTCCTACATGGCGTGATCAACGCGGAGGAGAGAAGACATGCGGTTCGCACTCGGTCAATCGGTGCCTCGGGTTGAGGACCAGCGCCTGCTGCGCGGCGGCGGGCGCTATACAGACGATATCAATCTTCAGGGCCAAGCATCCGCCTTTATGCTGCGCTCTCCCTATGCACATGCCCGCATCCGATCCATCGATACGGCGGACGCGCTCGCCGCTCCCGGCGTCATCGCGGTCTATACTGGCGCCGATATCGCCGCCGCCGAGCTTGGCTATATGCCGTGCCTCGCGGCCAAGCTTTTACCGCTCAAAAGGCCCGACGGCTCGCCGATGTATGAGCCAAAGCGGGCCGCCCTGGTGGAGGAAAAGGTCGCATTCGTCGGAGATTACGTCGCCTTCGTCGTTGCGGAGACCCGCAGCCAGGCCCGTGATGCCGCGGAACTGATAGAGGTCGACTACGAAGAACTGCCACCGGTCGTCGAGATCCCAGATGCCTTGGCCGAGAACGGCGCATCGATTTGGGACGATTGCGCGGACAACATCTGCTTCCGGATGGAGCAAGGTAATAAAGCCGAGACCGACTCCGCCTTCGCCTCCGCCGATCACATCAGCCGCGTCGAAATTCCTTTCGCCCGCGTTGCTATCAACCCTATGGAGCCCCGCGCCGCCATCGGCGAGTACGATCGGTTTGAAGATCGCTACACGCTGCATTCCGGCAACCAATTCCCCCACGACTTACGGAGTTGGTTGGCCCAATCGGTCCTGAAAGTACCGGAAAGCAAACTACGCATCATCAGCCCAGACATGGGCGGCTCGTTCGGCCTTCGCTCCAACTGCTTTCCCGAATTGACCCTCGTCATGTGGGCGGCGAAGCAACTTGAACGTCCGGTAAAGTGGGTTAACGAAAGATCGGAGGGCATCCTCGAGGAACACGCCCGGGATTTCGCCATGACGGTTGAATTGGCACTCGCCGAGGATGGTACTTTCCTTGGCTTGCGGGTCCTGAAACGGGCCAGCGTCGGGGCGTATCTCAATAATTTCGGCCCCCTTCCCGCTATCGGCAATCTCGGTGGTATTGCCGGCGTGTATAAGACACCCGCGATCCACGCGGAAATCACCGGCGTTTTCACCAATTCCGCACCGACTAGCCCCTATCGGGGGGCTGGACGGCCGGAGGCCACGCTTGCCATCGAACAAGTCATCGACTTGGCGGCCCGCGAGATGGGGATCGACCGGATCGAGTTGCGCCGCCGCAATATCATTCCACCGGACTCCATGCCGTATCAGACCGCGCTCTCCTATAATTACGACTGTGGCGAGTTCGAGCGGAATATGGACCGCGCATTAGAGATGGCGGAAGCATCCGACTTCGAACAACGTCGCGCGCAATCGAAAAGTGCGGGAAAGTTGCGCGGCCTTGGTGTCGCCAACGCGGTGGAACAAGCGGCTGGCATGTTCGACGAAGGCGGTGAAATCCGCTTCGACCAAGAAGGCCATATCACCGTGCTCATGGGAACTCATGCCCACGGACAGGGTCATGAGACGGCCTT
>JABJCS010000396.1 GCA_018665505.1 Alphaproteobacteria bacterium | reverse complement strand
CCGAAATCGAGCGGGCGTATAACGAGCATTCGGTTCTGTTATTCCGGGATCAAGACATCTCGCCCGAACAGCATGTCGGTTTCAGCCGCCGCTTCGGCGACCTCGAAATTCACGTGCTTGATCAGTACCTGCACCCGGAACACAAGGAAATCCTCGTCGTCTCCAATGTGGAGGACGAGGGTCGCAATATCGGTGTACCGGATGCGGGCCGCTACTGGCACACCGATCTTTCTTATGCAGTGGAGCCGAGCCGGGGATCGTTGCTCTATGCAATTGAGATTCCGCACGACGATAAGGGCGAACCTCTCGGCGAGACACGGTTCGCCAGCGCGGCCGTCGCCTATGACGCACTGCCGGACGAGATGAAAGCGCGGATCGAGAACTTAGAGGCGGAGTTCAGCCTCGCCCATCGGTTCAAGAAAATTAACGAGGATTTCGACCCCGATGCCGAGCTCAACGAGACGCAAGAGGAGCAAGTCCCATCAGTCACGCATAAGGTGGTGCGCACGCACCCGATCACCGGGCGCAAAAATATTTATGTGAACGAGGGGCATACCTTCAGCATCAAGGGGCTTCCAACGGCAGAGGCGGAGTCCCTGTTGTCGGAATTGTGGGCTCATATCAAACGCCCGGAATTCGTCTATACCCATCGATGGCGCAAAGGTGACCTGTTGATGTGGGACAATATTCCCTGCCAGCACATCGCCATCGGCGACTATGCTCTACCGCAGCGGCGCTATATGCACCGCACGACCTTAAAAGGCGACGCGCCGATTTAGCGTGACGATCCAGATGTTGGCGCGCGAATATTCATGCTCACGACAATACCGATTATCGCCAATACCGCGCCGAGTATGCTTGCTAAGACGTAATCGCCGGTCCGGTCGAACAGCCATCCCCCAACCCAAGGGCTGATCAATCCCGCGACACCCCAGGCCGTGATCAAGATGCCGAGATTGCGCCCGTAGCGTTCGATCCCAAAGAAGATCGAGACGGCGGAAGGATATGCCCCCGAAGCGATCCCATAGCTGAGGCCCACGAAAGCAACTGCGACAAGGGCCGCGATTGGGCCTGGCAAGAATATAATGATGAGAAAACCAATGAGTGCCGAAAGATGGGCCATGGTGGCGACTCTGCCGGGTGAAAAATAATCACAGGCCCAACCGGCGCCGAGGCGTCCTCCGGCATTGCCGATATTGACGAAGACGGCGCCGGTAACCGCGATCATCGCGCTGCCGCCCCGGCTCGTCAGAATGCCGGCGGCGTGCCCAATCGCCAAGACGCCGCCCGCGGCCGCCAGGAAAAAACCAAGCCATATGAGGGGAAACAGTATCCGCGGAAACTCGGCCCTCTCCGTGACAATATCCGCTACACGGTCGAAGCGAATGCCGGAGCGATGGGTCAGGAACGCCGCCATCAATCCACCCACGGCGAAGAGAATGGCGGTGCCGAGGAAGATGCTGCGGGAGCCAACCGTCTCGATAATCATGCCGAAGATCAGAGAGAAGCCAATCGCGCCGATGGGAAATGCACCTAGCCCCAATCCATTAGCGAGGCCTCTGCGGTCGGCGAGTGCTCGGTTGATGAGTTGCAAAGTGACGCTGTATCCAAAACCCGCGCCAAAACCGAACAAGCCGCCATAGCTGACGGTTAGCATGAGTACGGAGTTAGCCTCTGCGGAGATGACCAATCCGCCGACACACAGCAGCGTTGCGACGATGGGAAGCAATGCGGTCGGTACTCTGCTGTTCGCCATCGGTGCGCAGACCAGGCCAGCCGTCAGGCCGAAAATGGCGACCCCAAAGACCGTGCTGATTTCCGAACGTGGCACGCCGAGTTCCGCTTCGAGCGGTCCGAGAAAAACACTCCACGCATAGAGCGACCCCAGCATTGGATTGAACAGTAATGCCGCGGCAATCGCGGAGCCGGGTTTTATCGATGGGGAAGGTTCAGTCATGATGCAGGTATCCCATACCGCTTCCCCCTCACATCGTTTCCCGGAAACGCGACAGCGTTATCCGGGACCCAGCCAGTTCCGGTCCTTGGCGTGTGCGCTGTATCCCGGCTCTTCGGCTGGGCAACAAAGAATATTTATATCGGCCGTGTCCCCTCGACCGTGACCCTGTTCATGTAGCGCTTGTGCCCCGGATAATCATTCAGCGCCTTGTGCATCAAGCAGCGGTTGTCCCAAAAGGCGACGGAGCCTTTCTCCCAACGGAAGCGGCAGGTGAACTCCGGGCGGTGGCTGTGGTCGAACAGGAATTGAAGCAGCGGTTTGCTCTCTTCCTCGGTCATGCCCCGGAAGCGGTGCGTTCGCGGGCGATTGACGAACAGCGCCTTCCGCCCGGTCTCCGGATGGGTGACGACGACCGGGTGCTCCATATCGGGCTCGTCTTCCTCTTCGGGATCGTCGCGCAGCTTGCTGGTCATCTTGGCGTTGCGCGCTTCTGTGGCTTTCGGCGCTTGAATTCGGTTGTCGTGCACGGCGGTCAGCCCGTCCAGCATATCGCGCATGCCCTCCGACAGGCTTTCATAGGCCAGGTATTGATTGGAGAACAACGTGTCGCCGCCGACCGGCGGGACGTCGAGCGCATAGAGGATCGAGCCAAGGGGTGGCGTCTCCAGATGGGTGAGATCTTGATGCCAACTGCCGCCGACAATCTTGGTATGCTCCGGGTCCTTGCGGATTGGAAATATCTCCGGATGCCCCTCGAGCGGCACATAACGTGGATGAATGTTCAGCTCGCCAAACCGGGCGCCGAATGCCTTGTGCTGATTTTCCGTCATGTCCTGGTCGCGGAAGAAGATCACTAGGTTTTCATGAAAGGCCCGCTTCACTTCGCCGATCCGCTGTTCGTCGAGGTCCTCGGACAGATCGACCCCGCTAATCTCCGCTCCGCACGCTCCGGCGATCGGCGTGACCTCGATATGCTGGTAGCTCATGACATTTTCCCCGCAATGTGACGATAGAATTGATGTACGGTTTGTTTGCGCCTCATCAACACCCCGTTGGGCGGATTAGCCAAGCGGATCGAGATGAAGCTTTGTTACCCAAGCCATGCTGAAGAACAAACCTGTATACCGATTTAACGTCGTCATTCCGGGATGGACCATGACCAGACACGGAATTATGGCCTGAGATTATCCGTCAACGGCTCCGACTGTTAGATAGGCTCAGGCACTAATTCCAGGTTCGCTTCGCGCTCCGGAATGACGGAATTGGGTAAGAGGGATACACGATGGTCAGCGGGACGTGCGGGCCTCGGCGAGGAGGCATAGGATTTCGAACATCATTGTGGCCCCCACCAACGCGGTGTTGCCGGTCGGGTCGAGGGGCGGGGAGACTTCGACGACGTCACCGCCGATCAGGTTACAGCCGCTGAGGCCGCGCAGCATGCGCTGCGCATCGTGGGTGGTGTAGCCGCCGACTTCGGGTGTGCCGGTGCCTGGCGCGTAGACCGGGTCGAGGCCGTCGACGTCGAAGCTCACATATGTCGGGCCGTCGCCGACCACGCGGCGGGCTTCCGCGACGACCTTGTCGACGCCGATCTCGAAGAATTCCTCGATATAGATCACCCGCATGCCGCTGTCGTGGGAGAATTGGTGGTAGTCGCCGCCTGACGTTGAGCCTCTTATGCCGATTTGGATGACCCGTTTCGGGTCCAGCAGGCCTTCCTCGACGGCGCGGCGGAAAGGGGTGCCGTGGTGGAATTTCTCGCCGTTGTAGGCTTCGTCCGCCGTGTCCGTGTGGGCGTCGAAATGCACCATGCCGACCGGGCCGTCCTTGGCGATGGCGCGGAAGATCGGCAGCGTGATCAGATGATCGCCGCCGACGGAAAGGGGGGTGACGCCAGCCGCCGCGATCGGCTCGTAGAATTCGGTGATGAGGTCGAGGCATTTCATCAGGTTGACCGGATTGACCGGCGTGTCGCCTGCGTCACCGATTTTGCACAGGTCGTATGGATTCATGCCTGTGACGTGATGGACCCGGCGGATCAGGCTCGATTGGTTGCGCACTTCGCGGGGGCCGTGGCGCGCGCCAGGGCGGTTGGTGACGGCGCTGTCGAAGGGCACGCCGACCATGGCGATATCCAATTGCGTGACGTCCTGGACATAGGGCACCCGCATGAAAGTCGGGATACCTGTATAGCGCGGGTAGAGCGTGTGATCTGGTGGTTGGAAGAGATTGTCGTCACTCATGGTCTTGCTCCCCGGCAAATGCACTGTAAAATTTGGTCTCGCCTGGAAATGAGTCTAAGTCACTAGGCAGGGTTTCTCCAACCGTCGTCCGAGGCCAGCGCGTGTCGCGATATTCCATATTCAGTTTGTTGAAGAACGCCGCCACCGGTCATAAGAACTGGGAGCGCATGTGGCGCGACCCGGAGCCGAAGCCGGAATACGATGTGGTCATCATCGGCGGCGGTGGGCACGGGTTAGCGACGGCGTACTATCTGGCCAAGGTGCATGGGGTCACCAATGTTGCGGTGCTGGAGAAGGGCTATCTCGGCGGTGGCAATACGGGGCGGAACACGACCATCGTGCGTTCCAACTATCTCGCACCCGGCAATACGCTGTTCTACGAGAAATCCATGCGGCTCTGGGAAGGCTTGTCGCAGGACCTGAACTTTAATGTCATGCTCTCGCAGCGGGGCCAGCTTAATCTCGGGCATTCCGATGCGAACATGACGGTGCTCTCGAAACGCGGCAACACCATGCGCGCCAATGGCATCGACGCGGATATCCTCACCCGCGAAGAAGTGCAAAAGATCGCACCTTATTTCGACTATACACCGAGTGCCCGGTTTCCAATTTATGGCGCACTCTGGCAGGACCGCGCCGGGGTCGCGCGCCACGACGCGGTCGCGTGGGGGTATGCGCGGGGAGCGGATAGCTACGGCGTTGACCTGATCCAAAATTGCGAAGTCTTAGGCTTCGTGAAAGAGGGCGAGCGGATCGTCGGTGTAGAGACCACACGTGGGCGCATCGGTGCGAAGAAGGTGGGCACGACCGTTGCGGGCCATACGGGGCATCTGGCAGAGAAAGCCGGGTTGAAGCTTCCCATTGAGACCCATGTGCTGCAGGCGTTTGTATCCGAGCCGCTCAAGCCAATGGTAGATATCGTTGTCTCTTGCGGGGCGATGCATTTCTACCTCAGCCAATCGGATAAGGGCACGCTGGTCTTCGGCGGTGATCTCGACGGCTATAACTCTTATGCCCAGCGCGGCAATCTGCCGCTGATCGATCACGTCATGGCGGCGGGCGTCTCGTTGATGCCGAGCCTGTCGCGCCTCCGCTTTCATCGCCACTGGGGCGGTGTGATGGACATGACCATGGACGGTAGCCCGATCATCGCGAAATCGCCGATCCCGGGTCTCTTTATCAATGGCGGTTGGTGCTATGGCGGGTTTAAGGCGACCCCCGCGTCGGGTTGGTGCTTCGCCCACACGATCGCACAAGACCGCCCGCACGATCTGAACGCCAAGTTCACCATCGAGCGGTTCTCGTCCGGTCACCTCATCGAAGAGCGGGGTGCCGGGCCGTACCCCTGGGCTCAGTAGGGAGCGGGCGATGATCAGGATCAAGTGCCCCTTCTGCGGCGAGCGTGACCATGGTGAATTCACCTACGCGGGTGACGCCACGAAAAGGCGACCCGAGCACGGGTCGAGCGATATGGAGGCGTGGTTGGATTTCGTCTACATCCGCGACAATCCAAAGGGCGCGCATACGGAATATTGGCATCATTCGCACGGCTGCCGTCAGTGGCTAGTGGTTGCGCGGGATACGGTGACGCATGAAGTGTCGAGTGTGACATTCGCGAAGCCGTCCTCGAGCGGAGGCGTCTGAGATGGCCGGGCAAAAATTCCGTCGCGCCGATGGCGGTGCCGTGGACCGGGGCCAATCCCTTCGTTTCAGCTTCGATGGACGGTCTTACGAAGGTTACGCGGGAGACACCCTGGCCTCTGCTTTGATGGCGAACGGCGTTCGCTTGCTCGCCCGAAGTTTCAAATATCACCGACCGCGTGGCTTGTTCGCAACGGGACCCGAAGAGCCGAATGCGCTGGTCACCGTGCGTCAGGGTGCTCGGCGGGAGCCGAATGTACCGGCGACGATGGTGGAGATTTACGACGGGCTTGTGGCCGAAAGCCAGAACCGCTGGCCGTCGCTCGGCCTCGACGTGATGAGCGTCAACGATCTGTTGTCGTCGATCTTGGTCGCGGGTTTCT
>JABJCS010000395.1 GCA_018665505.1 Alphaproteobacteria bacterium | reverse complement strand
GTTCAATGATGCGTTCCTTTGGACCGACCAGCGCAGTCCGGTCAACCAACTCGTCCGGGACCGCGTCAGCAGCCTCTTTGCGGCGACCTGCCAGAAAGTGATCCTGAATTTCGACCGCGGCATCGACATAACCTATACGTTTGGCGAAATCATTGTAGAAGTTCTTATCGCGCGCACCCATGCCGCCAATATAAAATGCGAGATTCTCACGGACCGGCTGCCGCGCGGCGTCCAAATCGTCGTTCATCCGCACCTGACAGAAGGCCAGTACCATGAAATCCGACAGCGATTTGCCCCCTCCTGCCTTCTCCAGACCCGCATTAATGTCCGGCTCGAAAACTTCGTAGCGGTCGGGGTCCATGTAAATCGGAATGAAACCGTCCACGATTTCAGCGGCTGCCTTAACCCCGGCAGATGAAATCGCAGCGGAGACGATTTTCATATCCGGATTGCCATGCAAGACACTCTTCAAGGGTTTGCCGAGGCCCGTCGTCCCTTCGCCGGTCATCGGGATTTGATAGTGAAAACCTTCGTGGCGAAGCGGTTCCTTGCGCGCCAAAATTTTGCGGATAATTTCGACATATTCACGCAGACGCGTCAGTGGGCGGCCGTACGGCACGCCGTACCAACCTTCGATAACTTGCGGGCCGGACGGCCCGAGGCCGAGAATAAAACGACCGCCCGACAAATGATCGAGAGACATTGCCGCCATCGCTACACTGGAAGGTGTACGGGCCGACATTTGCACGATTCCGGTTCCGACTTTGATTTTACTCGTCTGGGCCAGGACCCAGGCCGCCGGTGTCAGCGCGTCAGAGCCCCAGGCTTCCGCTGTCCAAACGGTATCGTATCCAAGGTTCTCGGCTTCGCGTACATAGTCCATATCGACTGTCGCTTTGTTGCCGCCCGTTCCGAGAGTCAGACCGAGTTTCATTGCCATTTTTCGTTCCTTCCGATGTTCAATATCCGCCTTTCGTGCGGACAGCCCTTGAGAGCCTTATCGAATTTAGCCTAGATAAGCGGGAAAGCCAGATTACGTAGGTCTTGCGGCACCGGAAATAGGACCAATACTGGCCGCCACCTAGCCATGAGACGACCAACAGGAAAACGAACGAATGACCGACACCTATAAGATCGCCATTGTCGGCGGAACCGGAGATTTGGGCTCGGGCCTGGCCAAGCGCTGGGCGCGCGCCGGACATGAGATCGTCATCGGCTCGCGCGATGCCGGGCGGGCCGCCGATACGGCCGTGAAATTCAACGCCGATGGAGGGACCACTTCGATCTCCGGCATGGAGAACGGGGATGCGGCGGCGGCAGGTGAAATCGTCGTTTTGACGGTCCCCTACGAGAATCACGCGCCGACACTCGACGCCATCCGGGACAAGGTGCAGGGAAAAATCGTTATAGACGTGACTGTTCCGCTGATGCCACCGAAGGTGCGAACCGTGCAACTTCCGGAAGGCGGTAGCTGCGCCAAGGCTGCGCAAGCTCAGTTGGGCGAAGACGTGCGCGTGGTATCCGCATTCCAAAACGTGGCAGCGGCGCACCTTGCCGACCTGGAACACGATATCGATTGCGACGTGTTGGTCTGCGGCAACGATAAAGACGCGCGCGAGGTCGTCGTGAAACTCGCGGAGAATGCCAGCATGAAAGCTTGGCATGCGGGTGTAATCGCGAATTCCGCGATCGCGGAAGCGCTGACTTCGGCCCTCATCTTCATGAACGGCCGCTATAAAATCGACGGTGCCGGTATCCGCATCACCGGGACGCCAGGCTCCGCCGCTCAGGAATAAAACTTGTCCGACCGACTGACCCTTATTGCCCTCGACGGTATTCCCTTGGTCCAACCGGGGGACGATCTGTCGTCGCTGATAGCCGACGCACTCACTCGCCTTGGCGAGACGCTGGTCGACGGAGATATCTTGGTGGTCGCGCAGAAGATTGTCTCGAAGTCGGAAAACCGCCTCGTTGAAATCGCGACCATCACGCCGAGTGCGCGGGCCGAAACATTGGCTAAATCGGTCGATAAGGATCCCCGAGTTGTCGAGGTGATCTTGCGGGAGAGCCGGACGGTTATTCGCGAAAAGCCAGGTGTGCTGATCGTTGAGAACAATCTGGGCCTGATCATGGCCAATGCGGGTATCGATCATTCGAATGTGGAAAGCGACGGGCCAGACGAAAATTTACTACTATTACCGCTCGACCCGGACGCTAGTGCGGAGGCATTGCGTCGTGACCTAAACACGCGGTTCGGAGCCGAAGTCGGCATCGTCGTGAACGATAGTGTTGGCCGGGCCTGGCGGATCGGCACCATGGGCCTCGCCATCGGTGTCGCGGGTCTTCCGGCGGTCGTCGACCTGCGGGGTGATAAAGATCTGTTCGGGCGGGAGTTACGGGTCAGTGAGGAAGCCGTCGCCGACGAATTGGCCGCCGCCGCATCTCTGTTGCAAGGTCAGGGTGCGGAGGGGAAACCTGTCGTTCTGATACGCGGTTACTCGAGCTCCGCCGCCCCTCAACCGGCGACCGCCGCCTTGCGACCCGCCGATATGGACATGTTCCGATGAACGTCTTGGCTCTATCAGGCGGTGTCGGTGGCGCCAAGCTAGCACTTGGTCTCGCCCATACACTGCCAGCCGAGAATTTGACAATTGTTGCCAATACTGGCGACGACTTCACCCATCTCGGCCTGCGGATCTGTCCCGATATCGATACCGTGGTCTACACGCTCTCCAACCTCGCGGATAAAGAGCGGGGCTGGGGCCGACAGGACGAAAGCTGGAATTTCATGGCGGCGTTCGGCCGCCTCGGCGGTGAGGATTGGTTCAATCTCGGCGATGGCGACCTCGCCATGCATGTCCGCCGCTCCCTGGAAATGGCCGACGGTAAGAGTCTGACCGAAGTCACCGCCGACATTGCATCGACGCTCGGTATCGATCCCACCATCCTGCCGATGAGCGACGCCCCCATCGCGACCATTGTCGAGACGCCGGACGGCCCCCTTCCCTTCCAGCACTATTTCGTCCGTGACCGGTGCGAACCCGCCGTCACAGGATTTCGCTTCGATGGAATCGAAACGGCCAAACCGAACCCCAAACTGATGAACCTTTTAGCCGGTGGAACGCTCGACGCCGTCATCATCACCCCGTCCAATCCGTTTGTGAGCATCGACCCAATCCTCTCCGTGCCGGGAGTGCGGGACGCCTTACAGGCGCTCACCGCCCCCATCGTCGCGGTCTCCCCTATTGTCGGCGGCCAGGCCATCAAAGGACCGGCGGCAAAAATGATGACGGAACTCGGCCTGCCGTCGAGTGCCACAGAAGTCGCGAAGCATTACCGAGGATTGATCGACGGGTTCGTGATCGACGAGACCGATGCCGCGCAAGCGGTGGATATTTCCGCTCTCGGCATGAAAGTGAAGGTCGCCCAAACCGTCATGCGTGATCTGGATGACCGCAAGCTGCTGGCAACGGCATGCTGCGACTTCGCGGCGACTCTCCTGTCATGACTGTCGCCCTTGTCCCCATGAAGGATTTGGCCGACGCCAAGCAAAGACTCTCCACAATGCTCTCCGATGAAGAGCGAATGGGTCTGGTTAATGCAATGCTCCGGGATGTATTGGCGGCACTGAATGCGACCGCGCATATCGAGCACGTTAGCATCATAGCGCAGGATCAGAGCTATCTTGATTTCGGCGTCGATGTCATCGAGGAAGCCAACAACACCGGCTACAACGAAGCCGTCGCCTTCGCGCTCACGCGGCCTGCGCTCGCCGATTTCGACTCTCTGCTTATTCTACCGGGCGACGTCCCGCTGACCTCGCCCGGTGAGATCGACGCGCTTGCGGCGCCTACCACGGAGCCCACGGTACGCCTTGCGGCGGCGCGCGACGGCGACGGCACCAACGGCCTGATGATCGCCCCGCCACGGCTTATGGATACCGCCTTCGGTATCGGCAGTTTCGAGCGGCATACATCCATTGCCAAGGCATCAGGAGCTAGTGTGGAGATCGTGACTGGTTCCGGCATCTCATTCGACATTGATACCCCGGATGATCTCATCGCGTTTTGCGCCGTTGACGGGACGAGTGAAACCCACACATTCCTTGACTTGAGTGGAATCCGCGGGCGACTGTTGGCGGAGAATGTATAGGCGAGCCACAGGCAGCGAAGAGTAGCGTGACCATATCCACATTTCAGAACACTGATCGTCTCGATGCAGATGCCGCACGGTCTCTGGCCGAGCGAACCGACCTCGTCGATATGATGGCGCAAGCGTCAGCATTGCGCGACCAGCATTTCGGCCGAACGATCACTTATTCCCGCAAAGTATTCATTCCACTTACGAAACTGTGCCGGGATGTCTGCCATTATTGCACCTTCGCACAGCCGCCGCGCAATCTGGAAGAGGCGTTTCTCTCGCCAGAGCAAGTATTGGCCATCGCACGCGAAGGGGCCGCCTCCGGATGCAAGGAAGCGCTATTTACCCTCGGTGATAAGCCGGAATTGCGCTATCAGGCTGCCCGCGACGCCTTGGCCGAACTCGGCCACGAGACGACGATCTCCTACCTCCGCGAAATGGCTCTGCTGGTCTTTGAGGAGACCGGCCTACTTCCCCATCTCAATCCAGGTGTCTTGAACGCCGAGGATTTCGCTGCCCTGCGGGAAGTTTCCGCCAGCATGGGCATGATGCTGGAGAGTGCCTCGGCGCGCCTTTTGGAAAAGGGGCACTGCCATCACGGGTCACCCGACAAAGCGCCGGAAGTCCGGATTGCCTCGATGGCGGAGGCCGGTCGCCAAAGAGTCCCCTTCACCAGCGGCATCCTGATCGGCATCGGCGAGACGCGGTTGGAGCGGATCGAAGCCTTGTTGGCGCTCCGTGACCTGAACGATGAGTTCGGCCATATTCAGGAAATCATTATCCAGAATTTCCGGGCGAAACCGGACACTTTAATGTTCGATGCGCCGGAACCTTCGCTCGAAGATTTACAGTGGACCATTGCGGCGGCGCGGCTTTTGTTCGGCCCCGCGATGTCAATCCAAGCACCTCCGAATTTGAGCGGTGAAAACGCCGCTGATCTCATCCCAGCCGGTATCAACGACTGGGGCGGCGTCTCGCCGGTGACACCAGATCACGTCAATCCGGAAGCTCCGTGGCCCCATCTCGCAACGCTGGCTCAAGCGACCGCACGGCAAGACAAAATCCTGACCGAGCGGTTGGCGGTCTATCCTGAGTACATCTTCGACGGGGAAACATGGCTGGATCCGGCTTTCCGGACGAATGTTTTGCGCCGCGTCGATGCTGACGGCTTGGCGCGCACGGACGGTTGGTCGCCGGGGATGGGAGACGGCAACCCGTTACCGGTCGCGATGCTCCTGCCGGAATTGGCGAAAAGCCGCGAACTCGAAGCCATTCTAAAACGGGCCTCCGACGGCGACGACCTTTCCGAAGGTGAGATCGTCCGCTTGTTCGCCGCACGCGCAGGCGAGGTTGACGCCGTCACCGAGACCGCAGACACCCTGCGTCGTCAGATCAACGGCGATACCGTCAGCTATGTGGTCAACCGCAACATCAATTACACGAATGTCTGCTATTTCGGCTGTAAATTCTGCGCTTTCTCCAAGGGTAAGACGCACGAAGCCTTGCGCGGAAAACCTTACGATCTGGCCATGGATGAGATCATCCGTCGCGCCAGGGAAGCATGGGACCGAGGTGCCACCGAAGTGTGCCTGCAAGGCGGTATTCACCCCGACTACACGGGCCAGACTTATATTGAAATACTACGCGCGCTAAAGACCGCGCTGCCCGATCTTCACGTCCACGCCTTCACGCCATTGGAAGTCTTCCAGGGGGCAAAGACGCTTGGCCTGCCACTCGATACGTATCTCGGCATGCTGCGTGATGAAGGGCTCGGCACCCTGCCCGGCACGGCGGCGGAGATCCTCGATGACGAGGTCCGGGCGACGCTGTGTCCTGACAAGATCAATACCGACCAATGGCTGGAAGTGATGGAGACCGCTCACGGCCTC
>JABJCS010000394.1 GCA_018665505.1 Alphaproteobacteria bacterium | reverse complement strand
GTACCCGCCCGCTGTGAGCCAGTGAGGTCCATGGTCATCAATTCGTCGCCCAGGTTAAGGGCCGTCGCAAGAATGCCCGCGTTTTGACGATCTTTGAACGGCGCCGAGGTGGTCGCCAGATACACGCCGGCCAATTCTCCAGGTGCCTCTCCACCAAGGCAATCTCGGGCCGCCTCGACCGCCATCGTCACCGAATCCTCGTCCCAATTGCACATCGCCCGCTCGCCTTTGCCATAGGCCTTAAGGGCGGGATTGAACCAGGAATTGGCTTCCACAACGGCTTGGCGCTGCAAGCGTTTGCGCGGAATATAGGCTCCGTAGGAAATGATGCCGACCATCAATAAACTCCTGGGACGTAACGGGTTGTGACTTAGCGAGAAATGCGTCGAGGAACGTAACGTCCGGCATGGGGCTGTCAAGCATACTCCTTTTGTTGCGCTGGATACGAATTGTTAAGGTTTAGTGCTGTAGAATCGATATGAGTGGTTTCCAAGGCCATTTGGCTTTTCGAAATCAGGGGAGGACGTTTGCGCCGGATCATCACGACGATTGGAGCAATCTTGGAACGTGCGGCCAACTCAGTGGTCGTCCATTGGATGAGTTTGTGATCGAGGATCATTCTACCGCGACTCAATTTCGGACGCTTGTCGACGTTCTGGATGCGATGCCGGAAGGAATCGCTATTTTTGATCCGTCGGACCGTTTGATTTTCTGCACGCGGAGTTTTCAGGAAACCTATGGCAGCATAACCGAACCGTTTTTAACAGGGACCAGCTTTGAATCAATCGTTCGCCAAGCCTTGGAGCGCGGTGTCGTTCGGTTGAATGGTGTGGGTGTTGACGATTATATTCGCGATTGTGTTGCATCTCATATGCAAGGCAATGGCGAAGCAGAGCACCAGCTCTATGATGGACGCTGGATACGCGCGACCGATATGCGAACCCATGACGGGTATTTCATTTCTCGACGGGTCGATATTTCACATGAAAAACAAGCACAGCATGATCTTGAGAAGAGTGAAAATCGTCTTCTGAGTTTTGCGAATTCCGCCTCGGACTACTTCTGGGAGATGGATCACGAGCTGAGATTTTCCTATTTCTCGGAGAGGTTCACGAAAGTGACGGGCGTGCCTGTCGAGGAACTACTTGGAAAGCGACGAGACGAATCGGGCATTGAAGACGCAATCGACCCCAACCTTTATCGCCAACACCTCGAAGATTTAAAGATGCATCGACCGTTTCGAAGTTTCGTACATCCGCGCACGAAACCTGACGGCGGACTCGTCTGGTTGTCGATTAGTGGTTTGCCGGTTTTCGATAGCCTCGGGACTTTTAGGGGGTATCGGGGAACAGGTCAGGACATTACGGAAAGCGTGAACGCGAGCGAGATATTAACGCGCGAGCGAAATATGTTCACTGGCGCAATGGAAAGTACTTCCGATGGTTTCGCCCTTTTCGATACCGAAGATCGATTGGTGTTTTGCAACAGCAGCTTTAAAAAACTCAATCCCGATATGGCGCCCAATATCATGCCCGGAATGACATTCGAAGATATGCTCCGCGACAACATATCGAATGGCCGCATTGTGGAGGCGCTTGGGCGCGAGGAGGAATATGTCCGCAATCGTCTGGAGCAACATCGCAATCCGTCCGGCGAAGGAATCGTTACGGCTCGGCAAGATGGCACTTGGTTGTTGTTTCGCGAGCAAAGGATGCCCGACGGCAGTACGTTCCTCGTGAACACGGACCTCACCATCCTGAAAGAACGCGAACGGGCGCTTGAGCGTGAGAAAGAACGAGCGGAGAAAGGCAATCGAGCAAAGTCCGAATTTCTCGCCAACATGAGCCATGAGCTGCGTACACCCTTGAATGCGATTATCGGCTTTTCGGAACTGCTCTCTAGCCAAAAGATTCTGTTACCTGCTGTCGAAGGAAAGCAGCAGGAATATGCCCAAAATATTCTCGATGCCGGCCAACATCTGCTTTCCTTGATCAACGATATTCTCGATATGTCGAAAATCGAAGCGGGTGAGTACAATCTGAACTTCACCAATATCCAGCTGCGGGATGTAATTCGATCCGTAGCTGAGATGATGCGGCCGCGCGCTCAAGCGGGTGAGGTCGAGATCGGCATTGAGCTTCCGGACGCGTTTCCCATGTTGTGGGCCGATGAACGTGCGATTCGCCAGATTTTGCTCAATTTGGTTTCCAACGCGATTAAGTTTTCGAGCGCTGGTGGTTGTATCCGGATCACCGCCGGAACCGTTACCGATGGCGTCGCGTTGACCGTTGAAGACGACGGTGACGGGATGTCGGCGGATATCTTGAGCACGGCGACGGAACCGTTTGTTCAAGGCAGCATTAAGTCGTTCAGCGAAGCTGGTACTGGGCTGGGTCTCGCGATTACCAAGCGCTTGGTAAATCTCCGCAGTGGAGAGATCGAGATTTCGAGCGAACTGGGCCGAGGGACAACGGTAGCCATTACGCTTCCGATCGGCTGTCGGCCTGAATTAAGAAAAAATTAAGCGGCGGCGAACCGTTCGGCACGGCGTCTCAATCCCACTGCGAGAGCAAGATTGGCAATATTAAAGGCG
>JABJCS010000393.1 GCA_018665505.1 Alphaproteobacteria bacterium | reverse complement strand
CATATTCTTCCAGGCGTGGCTGCGGTTGGCATCGCCCGCGATCACAATCATCGGGACGCCAGCATTAAGGGATTCAACCATACCCGTCACCAAGTTCGTAACCCCCGGGCCCAAGGTCCCATCGCAAACACCGGGCTTGCCGGTAACGCGCGCATACGCGTCGGCCATAAAGGCGCCGCAGCGCTCGTCATTGATCAGCTTGTGGCCCATACCAAGGACACGCACCGCTTCGTAGAACGGTGCCAACTGGAAGCCCGCCATACCGAACATAGTATCGGCGCCGTGCAGTCGCAGCATTTCCGCCAATGCCAATCCGCCGTTCATCGGGCGCGTGTAATTGTCGTGAATCGATTCGCTCATCTGTATGTCACTCCTTGGCTGCGAGCCTAACCCGCGAGGCGCTTTACCGCGCCGATGATCATCTCCGCCGTCACCCGGACCGTATCCTCGAGCGGCGGCGCATAGGGAATGGGAATGCGCGGCGCGCCCAAGCGGGCAACCTTCACTCCCGGAATTTCTTCTGCCGCCGTCGCGGCAATTTCAGCGCCGAACCCGCCGTCCCGCACCGCTTCATGCGCGACCAGCAACCGGCCCGTCTTGGCAGCGGACTGCAGCACGCAATCGCGATCCCAAGGCCAGATGCTGCGCAGGTCGATAACCTCAACCGAGGTGCCCTCCGCAGACAACGTCTTCGCCGCCGCCTCGGCAACATGGCGCGTGCCCGACCAGGAAACGATGGTGACGTCGCTGCCCTCGCACACAACATTGGCCTTGCCGATCTCGACCGTGTGGCCATCAGGCACCTCGCCTTCGAGCGCCCAGAGATCTTTGTGTTCCATATAGATAACCGGGTCATCGCTTTCGATGGCGGCCTTTAGCAATCCGTAATTGTCCGCGGGGGTAGACGGCATTACCACAACCAGGCCGGGGATATGTGCGTACCACGCTTCCAGCATTTGTGAATGTTGGGCCGCGGACGAGCGCCACATGCCGCTCGGCTGGCGGATCACCACCGGCACCTTCGCCTGGCCGCCGAACATGTAACGTGCCTTCGCCGCCTGATTGACCATCTCGTCAACGGCGCAAAGTGCAAAATCAGCGAACCGCAACTCCACGACCGGTCGGGTCCCCGTCAAGGCACCACCGACGGCAGAGCCCATAATTGCGGCCTCGGAGATCGGAGTGGAGACAATACGTTTCGGTCCGAATTCTTCCTCGAGGCCCATGTATTGCCCGAAGACGCCGCCACGTCCCAAATCCTCACCGACAGCCCAGATCGTCGGATCTGCGCGCATCGATTCAGCGAGTGCCGCCTTAGCCGCATCGCTGTAACTCATCACGCTCATAGCGGGCCTCCCACGTCTTGCACATCGGACCTTGCAGCCGACAAGTCAGGCCAGGGCGCGTCCCGCGCCGCCTCGAACGCGGCGGTCATTTCAGCCTCCGCGTCGCTTGCTATCTTGTCGAGGTCACCGTCGCCAATCTTGTTCTCACGAAGGTAATCTTTGCTGCGCTCGATCGGATCGCGGGTCTTTGCCTCCGCGACTTCTGCATCCGGGCGATAAGTAGCCGGATCGACGACCGTATGTCCGATGTGACGATAAGTCTCCGCGTGCAGAAAAGCAGGACCGCCACCATTGCGAATTTCCTCGACGAGTCCGCCCACCATAGCGTCGAGAGCAATGACATCATTGCCATCAGCCAGATGCGCTGGAATGCCAAGACTCTCGGCTCGCGCCGCTGGACCCGCGCCGCCGGTTAATTGATCGGTGCGGGTCGTCGCCGCGTATTTATTGTCCTCGCACACGAACAGCACCGGCAAGTCGAACACCCGCGCCCAGTTGAGACCTTCCAAGAAGGGTCCCCGGTTAACCGCGCCGTCACCGAAGAAGCAAACGACGATATCGTTCGTGCCGAGCATTTGCTTCGATTTGGCGGCGCCCACGGCGATCAAAATGCCCGCACCGACAATGCCGTTTGCGCCCAGCATGCCGACATCGAAATCAGCGATATG
>JABJCS010000038.1 GCA_018665505.1 Alphaproteobacteria bacterium | reverse complement strand
TTTCCGTTCCATCTCAGCAAGATTTCTTATTGGTCGCGCACCGTCCTCGTCCCGCTACTCATTCTTATGGCTCTGAAACCACGGGCCAAAAATCCGCGCGGCATTAACATCGAAGAGCTTTTTATCCGCAAACCGGAAGAAGAAGCTCGCTATCTGCACAATCCAACGGGCTCCGCTTGGGGTGAGTTGTTTCTTGGTATCGATAAAATTTTGCGGAAAATTGAGCCGATGTTACCGCGGACGGCACGGCAACGTGCGTTAAAGGCCGCAGTTAAATTTATCAAACCACGGCTCAATGGCGAAGATGGCCTTGGCGGTATCTTCCCGGCAATGGCCAATGCCGTCATGGCATTCGAAGCGCTTGGATATCCGAAAGACGATCCTGACCTGCTCACCGCCAAATCATCTATCCAGAAATTGCTCCGCTTGGATGGCGAGAAAGGCTTCTGCCAGCCTTGTCTTTCGCCAATCTGGGATACCGGATTGGCGGTGCATTCGCTCGCAGAAGCGAACGGTTCAGACGAGACAAAGGAACTCAGCCGCGCCGCAACCTGGCTGGCCGAGAAGCAAATTCTCGACGTCGAAGGCGACTGGGCAGATAACCGTCCCGGCCTACGACCTGGCGGCTGGCCGTTCGAATACGCCAACGATTACTACCCCGATGTCGACGATACCGCCGTTGTGGCCTTGGCACTGGACCGGATGGACCGCGAAAAATTCCGCGAGAACATCGAGCGTGCCGCTGAGTGGATCGTTGGGATGCAAAGCAAGAACGGCGGATGGGGCTCGTTCGATGCGGACAATACATACGAATACCTGAATCATATCCCCTTCGCCGATCACGGGGCATTATTGGACCCGCCGACAGCCGACGTTACGGCGCGTTGCGTCGGAATGTTAGCCCAGCTCGACGCTGAAAAATACACCAGCGAAATCACCCGCGGTGTCGAATACCTCAAGGCTGATCAGGAAGAAAACGGATCTTGGTTCGGTCGTTGGGGCACCAATTATGTCTACGGTACATGGTCCGTTCTTTGCGCGTTGAACGCAGCGGGTGAGGACATGAACGCTCCATATATCCGTACGGCAGTTGACTGGCTCAAAGCGCAACAGGGCGAGGATGGCGGCTGGGGTGAAGACGGCTCGACGTATTGGGAAGAAACCAAGGAAGTCGTTAAAGCGAGCACAGCATCACAAACTTCTTGGGCGATTCTAGGTTTGATGGCAGCGGGGGAAGCAGACAGTGAAAGCGTCGAGCGCGGCGTCAAATTCCTGATCGAATCTCCGCGTAACGGCTCGACCTGGGAAGAGCCATGGTACACTGCCGTCGGCTTCCCAAAGGTCTTCTATTTGAAATATCACGGATACAGCGTCTACTTCCCACTCTGGGCATTGTCGCGCTACCGAAATCTGAAGAAAGGGAACACAGGTACAGTTCCCTTCGGCATGTGAGCCGCCTCGGTATTGTCACGGGCATGCGCTCGGAGACGGCCTGTCTCGAGAGTGTGCCAATTCATATAAATGATAAATACAACCTCTCCTTCTGCGCCGGAGGTAGCCCTGGGCGTGCTTATGCGGGGGCTGAGTATCTGGTACGCAATGGAGCCGATGCCTTGGTGAGCTTTGGTATCGCCGGGGCCTTGGAGCCAACACTTACACCCGGCCATATTATTCTCGCCAAATCCGTTATCGATGGCACTGGAGAACAATTTCAAACAGATGAAGCTTGGTACCACGCGTTAACGGAAACCCTTGCCTCAAACGTAGATTTTACCTGCGGTACGATCGCGACAATGGAGAAAGCTGCCGCCACAGCATCGGAAAAAGCCGCGTTGTTCGCCCGCACCGGTGCTCTAGCCGTAGATATGGAAAGCAGCGGCGTCGCGGCCGTGGCCGCACGTCATAATATCCCGTTTATCGCGATCCGAAGCATTGCAGACCCGGCATCACGAAAGCTGCCCATAGCCGTACTCAAAGGCCTCGCGCCGGACGGCACGACACGGCCCCTCGCCGTTTTGCTAGAACTGATGCTACGCCCTTGGGAACTTCCAGGACTGATGCGATTGGGCCGTGACTCATCCACGGCCCTAGCGGGTTTACGCCGCGTCGCTGCGCTCGGATTTTGAGGCACCGTCTTTAGACACAGGATCGGTTGCCAGGTTTTCGACCATCTTCTCGAAGATATATTCCGCCGGCCGTTGCGCCGACATATCAATTTCCTCCGCCATCGGACCTTCCGTCCGGATACCGCGAAGAGAGGTCATTAGCGCTTTGATCGGATGGGCCAACGCATCCGCCGCGGCCGTCGGCTCATATCCGCAATGTGCCATACAGTCGGCGCATTTCTCATATTTCCCTGTGCCGTATTGTTCCCACTCGGTCTCTTCCATCAAGGCTTGGAAACTCGGTGCATAGCCTTCGCCGAGCAAGTAACAGGGTCGTTGCCAACCGAAGATATTGCGCGTCGGCATTCCCCAAGGGGTACATTGATAAGTCTGGTTGCCCGCGAGGAAATCCAAGAAAAGACTGGAATGGCTAATTGGCCATTTGCGATCCTTACCGCGCGCAAAGATATCGCGGAATAGCTGTTTGGTTTTTTGACGGCTCAAGAAATGTTCCTGATTCGGCGCACGCTCGTAAGCATAGCCCGGCGAAATACTGACCCCGGAAATTCCACTATCCTCGCAGAAGTCCAAGAAATCAGCGACCCGATCCGCCGCTGTACCATCAAATATCGTCGCATTGACGTTGACCGCATGACCGGCGGCTTGTGCCGCTTTGATCGCCTTTACCGCACGATCAAAGACACCGTCTTGGCAGACCGACTTGTCATGTTCTTCCTTGAGACCGTCCAGATGAACGGAGAAGAACAAATAGGGCGATGGCTCAAAAAGATCGAGTTTCTTCTCAAGCAATAGAGCGTTGGTGCAAAGCGAGACATATTTCTTGCGCGCCACCAGCCCTTTCACGATCTCGCCGATTTCCTTATGAAGCAGCGGTTCGCCACCCGGAATCGCGACCATCGGTGCGCCGCATTCATCAGCGGCGGCCAGGCTATCCTCAACGCTCAAACGTTTGTTCAAGATGGCGTCGGGATAGTCGATCTTACCGCACCCGGAACACGCCAAATTGCAGCGGAACAACGGCTCCAGCATAAGGACCAAGGGATAGCGCTCACGGCCCAAAAGCTTCTGCTTCAGAATATATGCGGCGACCCGCGCTTGCTGTCGAACTGGTACTGGCACTAATTCAATTCCTT
>JABJCS010000392.1 GCA_018665505.1 Alphaproteobacteria bacterium | reverse complement strand
TTTATCCTGGGCGGCCCTTATTAGACGATCAAGCGGCTGTCCCGCCTCGAGGCGATGCCATTCCTTTGGAATATTGGGCTCATCACGGAAACGTCGGATCAGGTCCACTGTTGCGTCGGAGGGGTCGTTGGTACGCGCGGCGATCCGGTGTTCCCGTAATTTGAAATCAGCATCGAGCCAAATTCCGGTGAAAGGGATAGAGCGTGTCTGCGCGATGGCTTCGATGCGTTTGCGGAATCGGGCGTCGGTGAAAGTCGCATCGGCGATCACGCTGAGCCCGGCATCGAGCGCCGCTTCTGTTTCGTTGACGACACGGTCATATGTGCGTTGTGTGGTTTTGCGGTCGTAAGCGCTTTCGGGTAAGCGTTCCAATATATCGACGCCGAGCATGTGCTTCCGCAGGACGTCAGTTCGCATGAGGATGGCGCCGCAACCTACGCCGATATCGGGCGCTATTCCTTGGGCCAAGGTCGATTTACCCGTGCCGGGTGTGCCACCGATGGCGATCAACCGAGGGCTCGGCGGCGATAGATAATCGAGCGCTAGCTGGAGAAAGGATTGGGCGTCGCGGATGTGACTCTCATTGCCGTCGGCGGCGATGGCCGTCACTTTGGCTTTCACCGCGGCGCGGCAGGAAAGGAAGAACCGCAGGGCGGGGAGTGCATTGGTGTCGCCAGTGCGAGCGAGATACCGGTTTAATACCAAATTGGCTCGGTCTCTATGACCGCGATGATCCAAGTCCATGAGCAAGAAGGTGAGATCGTAGAGAGTATCGATGCACGCGATGTCGTCGTTAAATTCTATACAGTCGAATAGGGTCGGACGATCATCGAGAAGACAGATGTTTTGGAGATGTAGATCTCCGTGACAATGGCGCACGAAGCCACCGTTTCGTCGGCGGTCTAACAAATCGGCAATCCCATTCAACGTCTGTCCGGAACTCTTGGCGAGCCTGCTGACGGCGGTGGGCTCGAGGATATCAGGAAACGCCCTCATTTCTTCTATATTGTCGTCCATCACCCAGCGCATGGCCTCGGCACCGCCTTTGCTGGGCTTGGCGTCGGCGTCGCGGTGAAAGGCGGCAATGGCATCGGCGAGGGCGATCATCACCTCCGGGCTGAGGCCGCCATTGAGCGCTATACGATCAAACAGGCAGGATTGCGCGAAACGGTTCATCGAGACGACCCAATCGACTAATTCTCCCGATCCACCAAGCGAGAGCTTGCCGTTGCCGTTCCGGGTGATCGGGACGGCGTCTCGGTAGAGCGTGGGGGCGGTGCGGCAGTTGAGGGCTACTTCGCGTCGGCAACACTCGCCGCGTTTCTCGACGGTAGAGAAATCCAGAAACGGAAACTTCACCGCCCGCTTCAGCTTCAACACGCGGTCGCCCGCAAGGAAGACGATCGCGGAATGCGTATCGATACGCTCGACTGAATCCACGCCGTGCGTGTTCGGATCACCGAGGAACGTAATCGTCTCGCTTTGATCGTCGTTAGTCGTCATACCCGTAAGGTGGGCATGGGGCCGTGTCGCTAAAAGGGGCGTTTCGTCGCGCCTACCAGCTGTTGCGAAGTTCGCGCAGCTTCAGGAAGACTTCCATCGGCTCCGGCTCTGGCGAAAGGTCCGGGAATTCGCCACGCAACGTCTCGATGATCTCGGGATTGTGTAGGCGGAAGAAAGTATTGATTTCTTTTTCTTGGCCCAGCGTGGTGATCGTCGCGTTGTCTGGATCGTGGGTGTCTTGGAGCTTGTCCAACATCGCCTTGGCGGCGGTGTTATTGGGTTCGCGCGAAAGTGTGAATTCCAGATTGTTGGTGAGATAGTCGTGACCCGGATAGATCATCGTATTGTCAGGCAATTTCGCAATCTGCCCCGTGAATGTGTGATAGAGCTCAACCGGGTGTCCGCCGTTGTGACAGTTGCCCGCCCCCGCGTTGAACATGGTGTCGCCGCAAATGAGGGCGGGCTGATCGGTGTGGGACAATAGGCAGACATGGCTCATGGTATGGCCGGGTGTGTCGAGGGATTCCAATTCAACTCGGCCGACCTTGACCACGTCGCCGGCACTGAGACCAACATCGATTCCTGGAATGCTGTCTTTGGCATTCTTGTGCGCCAGAAGCTTCGCGCCGGTGGCAGCGACCATCGCCTTGTTACCACCCGTGTGATCGCCATGCTCGTGCGTGTTTAGAATTTGGGTGATTTTCCAGCCGTTCTTCTCCGCCGCGGCGAGGCATTTCTCGTGGTCCAACGGATCGATGGCCAAGGCCTCGCCGGTATCCGGGCAGACGATGACATAGTTGAAGTTACGATAGGCGTTGCCGGTCCAGACTTGTTCGACGATCACGATGAGGCTCCCAGGTGTTGGTATGTTGGCGGCATTGTAGCGGGTCGTGGAGAAAAGGCTAAGGGAAGGTGTTATTGCCCTTTGAATTCCGGCGGCCTTTTTTCACCGAATGCCTTCTGACCCTCGACGTAATCGTTGCTCAGGTAGCACGCTTCGACGGCGGCGTCGCAGGCGGCGATATCGCGGTCTTCCGGGTTCTTGATCAGTTCGTTCACGGTGATCTTTGCGGCGGCGACGGCGAGTGGTGCGTTCTGCGCGATGCCTTGTGCGTAACCCAGCACGAAGTCATCTAACTCCGCGGCTGGGACCGCGTGGTTGATCCAGCCGATGGCCTTTGCTTCATCCGCCGTGTAGTAGCGCCCGGAGGCCAGGATTTCCTTGGCGTTTCTGGGGCCGAGGTTTTGTACGAGACGGCTGACATCGGCGACAGGATAACCGAGCCCGATCCGTGCCGGAGTGATGGCGAAACGGGACCGGTCGGACGCTATCTGGATATCACAATCAAGCGCCACTTCCGCGCCGCCGCCGACACAAACTCCGTCGACGCGTGCGATCACGAATTTGCTGGCGTTCCGGAGTGAAGATGTCGTTGCGTGTTCGTATTCAGAATAGAGCGCACGTTGTTCGGGCGTGCTGCGATACTCGCCAAATTCGGAGATATCCGCACCTGCCGAGAATGCTTTGTCCCCGGCACCCGTTAGCACGATCACGCGTACATCCGGATCATTGTCCAATTCGGCCATGGCGGCTGGAATATCGCGCCACATCTCAAAGCTGATGGCGTTGCGCTTATTTGGTTGGTTCAGCGTCAATGTGCCGATACCGTCCGTCTTTTCGATCGTTAGTTTTTCAGTTATCGCCATCGTGGGATCCTTTTTCTCTATTCGGCTGCGGCTTTTGCGCCGGCAGTTGTGTTTGGTATCAGTGATATAACGGTGGTTTCGTCGAGTCCCTCGTCATACCAAGCGCGAATTCCGGCTTCTCGCTCGCATAGGTATCGCGGCTCGCCTTGGTCCAGAACCATCGGCAAGTCGTGACCCGGCACTAATATGCTATTCGGTTTCTTCGACCAAGAGGCCCAAATTGATTCTATCGTGGCCCGGGTCAAACCTGCGTCATAAGTCATGTCTGCCGCTTTCGAGAGCAACTCCGCGCGATTTTTACAGGCATCGCCTGAGAACACCACATCGATCTCCCCCGCATCGAGGACGAATACGAGACTGCCCGGCGTATGTCCCGCCGACAGATGAGCGGTAATGCCAGGGAAGACTTCGTCGCCGTCGCCGATGGTCTTCAGCGTCGGCCAGGTCTTCAATTCCTTCACATAAAGCTCCGGTACGACGGTTGTCCCCCATGGCTCTTTCAGCGACCATTCCAGCTCTTCGTCACCGATGGCGATATTCGCGTCCGGAAACATCGTCCAGTTGATCGAGTGGTCATAGTGAGAGTGCGTCAGGAGGACGTCCGTCACATCCTTTGGCGTAAGGCCGCGCTCCGATAATTGTTGCTGCAAG
>JABJCS010000391.1 GCA_018665505.1 Alphaproteobacteria bacterium | reverse complement strand
TGCGTGGCATGATGAAACGCCGCTGGGGTCGCATTATTAACATCACTTCGGTCGTCGGCGTGACCGGCAATCCGGGGCAGGCGAACTACGCCGCCTCCAAAGCCGGCCTGATCGGTATGTCCAAATCCATGGCGCAAGAAGTTGCGAGCCGGGGCATTACGGTGAATTGCGTGGCACCAGGCATGATCATCACGGCAATGACCGACGTCTTGTCCGATGACCAAAAGAAACGAATCCTTGAAATTGTCCCAGCCGGAAGGCTGGGCGAATCGGAGGAAATTGCCGCGGGAACGCTCTACTTGGCGAGTGAAGAAGCCGCCTATGTGACCGGGCAAACCCTTCATATTAATGGCGGAATGGCCATGATTTAGTAGCCATCGGTATCGCCGTCTCAGGCGCTGGTCACCCGGTTGAAAGTATGTTACGAAACGCCGCTGTCGCGCGGGAGAGTAGTAGGGAACCGCAAGCAAGACGGCATATCGAGACTACGCTCATACATTGGGAAGGTTTTAGAACATGAGTGACGTTGCGGATCGCGTTAAGAAAATTGTCATCGAGCATCTTGGCGTTGATGAGGGAAAAGTTTCCGATAATGCCAGTTTTATCGACGATCTTGGCGCGGACAGTCTCGACACGGTCGAGCTGGTCATGGCGTTCGAGGAAGAGTTCGGTTGTGAAATTCCGGATGACGCCGCGGAAAAGATTTTGACGATCAAGGACGCTATTAGCTTCATCGAAAGCGCCGACGGCTAATTTAGCCGTCGTCTCTGACACATCACGGGAAGCATCGTTGCGATGAGGCGAATCGTCGTAACCGGAATGGGAGTTGTCACGCCTCTAGGAATCGGCGTCAGCCACGTTTGGCGCCGATTACTTGCGGGAGACAGCGGCATCACGTCGATCCAATCTTTCGACGCGAGTGATCTGGCGTGTCAAATTGCCGGTCACGTTCCCGTGGGCGAAACTGCTAATGGCGACTATCATGTTGATGACTGGGTCAATAGCAAAGATCAGCGAAAAATGGACCCTTTCATCGCTTTCGCTATTGCGGCGGCGGAAGAGGCCATCAAAGATTCCGGTTGGGTAGCTACCGATGACGAAAGTCGGGAACGCACCGGTGTTCTGATCGGTTCCGGCATTGGCGGCCTGCCCGGCATCTCCGAGACGTCGGTGACACTGCACGAACGCGGTCCTCGCCGTGTCAGTCCGTTTTTCATTCCAGCAAATTTGATCAATCTGGCGTCGGGCCACGTATCAATCCGGCATGGATTCTGCGGCCCGAATCATTCCGTCGTCACGGCTTGCGCCACCGGCGCTCACGCCATTGGGGACGCCGCGCGGATGATTCAATTCGAAGATGCCGAAGTGATGGTCGCCGGCGGAGCCGAGGCGGCTATCTGCCGCATGGGTATCGCTGGCTTTGCTGCGGCAAAAGCACTCTCTACCGGATTTAACGACGATCCGAAACACGCCTCCCGGCCATGGGATGTCGGCCGCGACGGTTTCGTCATGGGCGAAGGGGCCGGCGTCGTTGTCCTGGAAGAAATTGAACACGCGAAAGCGCGTGGCGCGAAGATTTACGCGGAAGTGACGGGCTACGGGTTATCCGGCGATGCCTATCATATCACTGCCCCGGCCCCCGACGGCAGCGGCGGTTTCCGGGCCATGAAGGCCGCCTTGAAACGTGCCGGCATTGGCGCCGATGAAATCGATTACGTGAATGCGCATGGAACATCGACGCCACTTGGCGATGAAATCGAATTGGGCGCGGTGAAACGTCTGTTCGGCGATCACGCCTATAACCTTTCTATGTCGTCGACGAAATCAGCCATCGGACATTTGCTTGGTGCAGCGGGCGCTGTTGAAGCCATCTTCTCGATGAAAGCTATCGAGGAAGGAATTGTGCCACCGACCTTGAATTTGGATAATCCCTCCGAGGGCTGCGACATTGACCTCGTCGCCAAGGTGGCGAAGGAGCGTCCGGTGCGCAATGCAATGTCCAACTCCTTCGGTTTCGGCGGGACCAACGCCAGTTTGGTGTTAAGCGCCGTCGACTGACGCGCGATGAATCGCGTCGCGCGAATTCTTATCATTGTACTATTCACCGCGATTTTTTGCACCGGCGGCGTTTTCTATTGGGCCTATCAAGGATTCCACAATCCGGGACCGCTTGAGATTACAAGTCGTTTGGTTATCCCCAAAGGCACCAGTCTCAACCGGATCGCGGCACGTCTCCACAAGGCCGGAATCATCGCCAGGCCCGAAATATTTATCTGGGGCACCCGGCTATCCGGCGAAGGCAGAACGATTAAAGCCGGCGAATACGACTTCCAGGCGACGATGAGCCCGCGCCAGGTTTTGACCACGCTGACTTCCGGAAAGACTGTTTTGCGGCGGGTCACAATTCCTGAAGGTCTGAGCTCCTTTGAGATCACCGCCCTGCTGAATCAAACACCCGCTTTGCGCGGAACTATTGCCGCCTCCACCGAAGGCAGCTTGCTGCCGGAGACATACAGCTACGCATTCGACGATACGCGATCCGAGTTAATGCGCCGAATGAACACCGCTATGCGCAATACTCTCCACTCTCTCTGGGAAAGACGTGCGCCCGACCTCCCATTCGACACTCCGGAACAGGCACTGATTCTCGCCTCTATCGTCGAGAAGGAGACTGGGATCGGAGTGGAACGCCCGCGCGTCGCAGCCGTCTTCATCAACCGTTTGCGCAAAAAAATGCGACTGCAGTCGGATCCGACCGT
>JABJCS010000390.1 GCA_018665505.1 Alphaproteobacteria bacterium | reverse complement strand
CGCCGCCAAAGCGTTTTTCAACCGCCGCCGCCAGTTGATCGAAGCGCGCAATCGCGGCAAATTCGTGGAGGAGGTCATCGGGAATTTCTGCGGCGATTTGATCCCACTTTCCGTCCTTCGTCATCTGGTTGAGTTTTCGCCCGAGGTCACCGTGGCCATGATGTTCGAAGACCGGCCAATAGCTCGGCGTCGATCCGTAGAAGGCAATCCGGTAGCGCACCCATTCAGCGACCTTGTCGACTTCCTCGTCATTCTCCCCGGTAGCGACAAATCCGCCGCCGGTCACTTCGAATTTCTCGCGGGTGCGTCCCGTCTTCGCCATGCCCTCCTCGACCCGCTTCATTACCACGTCTTCGAGATAGGAGCGGGTGCAAAACGGATGTAGGCGCACGCCGTCACAGGCTTCGCCTGAGAGGCGCAACGAGTGATCGCCGACCGCCGCGATGGTCACCGGCACCGGCGCTTGGCCTGTGGACGGCGGCACGAAATTCGGAATCATCAGGGTGAAGGTGTAATGCTCACCCCGGAAATCGAGTTTCTCTCCCGTCTCCCAGCAGCGCCAAATGGCCCGCAATGCATTTACATACTCCCGCAGTCGCGGCACCGGCGGCGACCACGGCACGGAGAAGCGTTTTTCATTATGAGGGCGAATTTGCGGACCTAATCCCAGAACAAACCGGCCCTTGCTCGCGACTTGCAAATCCCAGCAGGCATTGGCGACGACCATGGGGCTGCGGGGAAACGCGATGGCGATGGCCGTCCCCAGCATGATCTTTTCCGTCGCCACGGCGGCGACACCAAGCGACAGGAACGGATCGTGCCGGTTCTCCATCGTGCAGACCATATCGAACCCGGCATCCTCCGCCGCCTGGGTGGCCGCCGGTATTTCATTCAGATCATTTTGGGGAAGAGTTTGCAGAACTTTCATTTGGGAGCCTTTCCATGAGAACAATTAGCAATTTAGTCCCCATTGCCTTCCGTCCTAGCTTTTGTACTTTCTTTACCAACTGACCAAATGGCGCGTATTGAAGGAGTAAGGCATGTCGGCGAACGGCAAGGGATCACTGGCGGGTATTAAGGTTTTGGACCTCACGCAATTCGAGGCGGGACCGTCCTGCACGGAAGCATTGGCCTGGCTCGGCGCGGATGTCGCGAAGGTCGAAAACCCCAAGGGCGGCGACCAAGGGCGCCTCGCGGCTTCGGAAGACGGCGTCACCGACGCTTATTATTTCCTCATCTTCAACGCCAATAAGAAAAGCATTACGGCTGACCTCAAATCCGAAAAGGGCTTGGCAATCGTCAAAAAACTGGCGGCCGAAGCCGATGTGATGATCGAGAACTTCGCACCCGGCGTGATCGAGCGATTGGGCCTGGGCTACGACGTCGTCAAGGAGCTCAACCCGTCGATCATCTACGCGCAAGTGAAGGGTTTCGCCGAGGACGGACCGTATAGCGATTTCCTGTCCTTCGATATGATCGGCCAGGCAGCCGGCGGCATCATGTCGATTACCGGCGAGCCAGACGGACGCCCGTTGAAACCGGGCGCTACGCTCGGCGATACCGGCACCGGTATGTTGATGGCGATCAGCATCCTGGGGGCGCTCTACCAGAAGCGAGAAACCGGCGAGGGCCAGCGCATCACCCTCGCCATGCAGGACGCCATGTTACAATACGCGCGGCTTGCGTTCTCTGACACGATGAAGACGGGCAAGCCGTCCGCGCGGGCGGGTGAAGGCGTCGTCACCGGCGGCAATGCACCGATGGGGCTGTTCCCCTGCAAGCCCGGAGGCTCCAACGATTACGTCTATATCTATGTGAACCGAGCCAATAACCGGCAATGGCACCGATTGCTGGAAGTCATCGACCGCGCCGATCTAATCGGCGACGAGCGCTTCGAGACCGCCCGCGACCGCTTCGCCCACAAAGCCGAGATCAACGCCTTGCTCGAGCCCTGGACCATGGAGCGTACCAAGGCGGAAGCCATGGAGACGATCGGCGGCGGCGGCGTGCCCTGCGGCGCCATCTACGACACGCTGGAGCTCAGTGAAAATCAAGACTTCGAAGACCGCGGCATTTTCCAATGGATCGATCACCCGACACGCGGCAAGGTGAAGATGCCCGCTTGGCCGGTCCGCATGAGCGGCAATGACGTGAAGGTGGAACCCGCGCCGCTTTTGGGCGAACATAACGAAGTTATCCTCAGCGAATGGCTGGGCATGTCCGAAGAGGAAATCGCAGTGTTGAAAGCGGAAGGTACGGTTTAACACTTCGGAAGCCTCATCCTTCGAGGGGCTCGAGATGAGATTGTGAGGCAGGAGCCAGGCATGACGATGAAAATCGTACCACTTTCCGGCAGCATCGGCGCCGAAATACATGGCGTTAATTTAGCGAAACTCGACGACGGCGCGTTCGCCGATATCCGCCAGGCCTTACTCGATCACGGCGTAATTTGTTTTCGTGATCAAACCCTGACACCGGACGAGCAACTCGCATTCGCCAAACAATGGGGAGACATTCATCTACACCCCTATCTGAATGGTCTGCCTGAACGGCCGGAGATCATGGAGATCGTCAAGGAGGCGGGGGAGCGGAACCGCTTTGGCGATCATTGGCACACGGATCAAATTTTCACGCCAAGTCCGGCCATGGCGACGATGCTTTACGCCCGAGAAGTGCCGCCGGTGGGCGGCGATACGCTCTTCGCCAGTTTGACCCATGCCTATGATGCACTTTCGGATGGAATGAAGTCGATGGCCTGTCGCCTGCGCACGGTCAACCAGTATGACAAACAGGCAACACGGTCCCGCCGCATGGCCGAGAAAATTCCTGACCAAGACAAACCGTCGGACATGGCGACGCATTCCCTGGTCCGCGTCCACCCGGTGACCGGCAAGCGCGCGCTTTACCTCAACGATATGCAAACGACCCGTAATCTCGACGGCATGAGCCGCGAGGAAAGTCGTCCACTGATCGAATACCTGCTCCAACACGCGACACGGCCGGAATTTACCTGTCGACTGCGATGGGAGCCGGGCACACTCGGCATGTGGGACAACCGCTGCCTGCTGCATATGGCGCTCGACGATTACCCGGATCATCGCCGCGTCATGCACCGAATCACCATCAAAGGTGAGGCAACAGTCGGCGTGGATCAGGCAGAGGCCGCGGAATGACCCTCGAAGCCATCCCGCTGTCGGGCGCGATGGGTGCGGAAGTGCGCGGTGCGGACTTGCGCGAGGTCGACGACGATACCTTCGCGGAAATTCACAATATCCTGCTCGATCACGGCATGATCTTTTTCCGCGATCAAGACATCACCCCGGCCCAGCAACTGGCCTTGGCGAAGCGTTGGGGCGAACCCCATTTCCACCCCTATATGCCTGGATTGCCCAATCATCCCGAGATTATCGAGATCGTGAAGAATCCGGAAGACACGAACACCTTCGGCGGCAATTGGCACACCGACCAGATGTTCACGCCGACACCGTCCATGGGCACGATGCTGTATGCGAAGGAAGTCCCGGCGGCGGGTGGCGACACGATGTTCGGCAATCTCTATCTCGCCTACGACAATCTGTCGGGCGGCATGAAGGCGGCCATCGCGGATCTCAAAACCTTCAATCTCTACGACAAGAAAAAGGGCCGCTCGGCGGCGATGAAAGACAAGCTCACGGAACCGGAAAAACCAGCAGAGCCGGCGATTCACCCCTTGGTCCGCCCGCACGGCGAGACCGGCAAGCCCGTCCTCTATATTTGTTACGATCGGATCACACGGCACATTGAAGGCATGACGCCGGAGGAAAGCCGCCCGTTACTCGACTATCTGCGCGCCCACGCATCCCGACCCGAGTTCACCTGCCGTCTGCGGTGGGAGGTCGGCACCCTCGCCTTTTGGGACAATCGATGCACCCAGCACATGGCGCTGAACGACTATCACGGCCACCGTCGTGTCATGCATCGGATCACGATCCGGGGAGAACGCACCCTATGACCATGTCCCTTCCGAAAACGCCGTCATTTCGCCTCGACGGTAGACGCGCATTGGTGACCGGCGCCGGGCGCGGTATCGGCCTCGCGGCCGCCGCCGCTCTTGGCGAAGCGGGAGCGGATGTGTGCCTCATCTCTCGAACCGGCTCCGAAATCGAAGATGCCGCCGAGGCTATTCGCGCGGCAGGCGGGACAGCGGATACGCTGGTACTGGATGTTCTGGAAACCGCTGCGATGCGAACGGCGATCTCAGAGCGTGGGCCTTTTGATATTCTGATCAATAATGCCGGAACCAACCGTCCGAAGACCATGGCGGAGACGACCGAGGAAGATTTCGATACGGTTCTCGACTTGAACCTGCGGGCGGCTTATTTCGTGGCGCAGGCGGTAACAGATGGTCTTCTCGCGGCGGAGAAACCAGGGGCAATCATCAACATCTCCTCGCAAATGGGCCACGTGGGCGGGCCGCTCCGCACGGTTTATTGCTCTTCGAAATGGGCGCTTGAGGGCCTGACCAAATCTCTGGCGATGGAGCTAGCCCCCAACGGTATCCGCGTGAACAGCATCGCACCCACCTTCATCGAAACACCATTGGCGAAGGTAATGCTCAAAGACCCCGAATTTCGCGACGCCGTGCTGTCAAAGATCAAGCTCGGTCGGACCGGACAGGTCGAGGACCTGATGGGTGCCATTATTTTTTTAGCGTCGGATGCCGCCGCGATGATTACCGGCGCGTCTCTGTTAATCGATGGGGGCTGGACGATAGGTTAGATATGGTCGCTCCGACGAACGCCATCAAGAAGCCAGAATGCTAAACATTCTAAAAACTAGTCTTGCCGAACACTTAAAGGGCCGCACCTCAACCTATCTACCTTCGATGTTATCGACCTTCATGTTGTTCTGCAGCATCTTGATACTTGGTGCTTGGCATTCACCCTCGGAGATTGCTCTTACGTGGCTCTTTTGCCTGACCGGCTTCATCATCGGTATCCCCCTCGGAATGCTGGCATCTCCCTACAAGGGAGAAGGTGCAAATTTCCGCCTCTTCGGCGGGCTTATGGCAACATTTTTATCTGGTTACGTCGTTAGCAAGCTAGAGGTGTCCACTTTTACCGACCTTATTGAAGACCCTTTGAATTTAGCGCGAGTGCTCACGGTGATTTCGATGATCATTCTAGGTGTTGTTCAAACTTTTATTTTCCGAACTTATTCAAATGTTGCTCGAGAACACGATGAGATTGCAGCCGAAGACACCACAAAGTCGGCCTCAGGCCAACCACGCGAAATCGACAGAATTTAGTAGTCTCCATTCACGCAACCGTTTCTTGCCCTCCCCAATTCTGCATGGAATTATCCGGCCAAATCAGAATGAACATTGGGGAGATCATCGATTATGAGCTTGGACAATATAAAGGCGCTGACCTTCGATACGGGCGGCACGATCCTGGATTGGCATACGGGTTTCAGCACCGCGTTTGCGGATGCGGGTGCCAAGCACGGCTTGGAGAAGGACTGGGGCGCCGTCGCCAACGACCTCCGGCGTAAATCGCTCGGCCGGATGCTGCGCCTCGGCGAGAACGAGCCACCGACATATAATTTCGACGATTCGCACCGCATGGGTGTGGACGAGGTTTGCGCTGATTATGGCCTCAACGCCATCACCGAAGAAGAACGTCGCGCCATCTGGTGGGACCGTGCCCACAATTTGGAATGCTGGCCGGACTTTCCGGACACACTGCCGAGGTTACGCCAGAAGTTCATCTGCGCGTCGTTCACGATCCTGAGCTTCCGGATCATCATCGACACCGCGCGCAAAAACGGATTGAGCTGGGATGCGGTCATTTCCTGCGAGGCCATCGGCAAGTACAAAATTCTGCCGGAAGCCTATCAGGGCTGCGCCAAGTTCCTACAGCTCGACGTCAGCGAAATCCTGATGGTGGCCTGCCACAATTTCGATCTCGACGCGGCCAAGGCCGTCGGGTTTAAGACGGCCTTCGTGCGGCGACCGGACGAATGGGGCGCGGAAGGCCCGCCCGATCCAGAGCCTAACCCGATTCACGACATCGTCGTCGATACCTTCCCGGAATTAGCGGAAGCATTGGGAGCTTAAAGCGCATTACCCTCGGCCGGCTCTACCGGCTGGGGGTTAGTTCGTTCCCAGCAGGGCCTCGCGGAATTTACCTTTGTGCCAGGAGGCATCGCGAGAGCGATAGATCGACGCCGCTTTTGTCGGCGCGACCTTGACCAGCACGAAGGACGTGCCGTTGCCTTCGCTCAGCATCTGCGCGGCTTCGGCCAACTCGGCCTCTTTCGTCACCGTGCGCACGTTCGGAATACATCCGCCTTCCGCCATCTTGGCGATATCGACCCCGCGCCCAGTGTGGCTTTCCTGCCAACCGGTTTCGCCGTAATGCTCGTTATCGACACAGATGATCGAGAGGTTCGGCGGGTTGAGGACACCGACTGACGCCAAGGTGCCGACATTCATCAGCAACTCACCATCGCCGGTGACAACGACGACCTTGCGGTCGGGCTGCGCCAACGCGAGGCCGAGGCCCATGGCGACGGCGGCGCCCATGGCGCCGGAAAGCGTGAAGGCGGCGGTGCTGTCCTTACCGACAACACTGAGGACGTCGTCCTTACTGCCGGCCAAACCGGAGATGAAAAGCGTGTCGCCGGGATCGCCAATCAAGGACGAGACGGCGTGGCGACGTTCGAGGACGCCGTCGGCGACTTCCGTGTCCGGACCGAGCCGGAGACCTGGTTTCGATGACATGTGGTTTCTCCTATCCGCTCGGGAAAGCTTTGGCGCCAAGCAACTTCTGCGTCAGCAGAACCGCTATGGCATCATCTGATTGGTACGCCATGGTGCAAGCGGCGCGCGCGGTCGGGATGAGGTCCTCTTCACGATCGACAGCAAAACAAGTAATGCCGGACGCTTCGAGCACAGGCTGCGTCGATTTACCCATCGCCAATTGCCAGGCGTTACCCTCGCCGAAATCACCACGCATGGAGACGAATGTCAGGAACGGGAAACGTCCGTGTGCAACCAGCGAGAAGAAGTTAACGCAGTTGCCGACACCGCTCGACTGCATCAACAGCACGCTGCGCGCGCCACCAAGATGCGCACCGCATTGCAGCGCCACGCCCTCTTCCTCGGTGGTCACCGAGACGGAGTGGACGTCCGGATCGGCGATGGAACGGTTGATCAGCTCCCGGTGGCCCGCGTCGGGCACATACGAGAATTGCGTCACATCGAATTCATTTTTCAGCAGGTCATAAAGCTCGCCCTGCCAGGCTGGCGTGTCGGACATCCGGTCCTCCCAATAATGCTACGATAGGCATTTATAAGCCTCAGGTAGACTAACAAGGGGCGCTTGAATGCAACAAGATTCCTAATTGCCGCAGTAGCACAAAGTTCTTTTTGTCCGCTCCATTTGTGTCACAACATATTTCCCTTTTCGAGCAGCTTTTCGATCAATTCACGTTCGCGAATGCCATTGCTGTCACCACCACCGAAATTCAACAGACCAGACGAATAGGAGACGCCGTACGTGCGCGCGAGATTTACCGTTTGCCCAACGCCTTTCAGGAATTGGCTATCGTTCAGCGACGCAAAGGGATGCAGGAACGCGCTCCAGAGGACACCACGAGCCACGGCGTAACGCGCATCGAGTGCGGAGTCGAAATTCGCCTGCATCAGACGGAGATATATCTTCGGATTGAGCTTATCGACTTTGACGATGCCCACGAGAATACGCATTCGGTCATGGCCCGTATCCGCGATCACCAGAACCGGCACACCATCAATCTTTAGGTTCCAATAGCCGTCTCGTTTGCGGGCGGCTGAACTGTCGATCGCCTCGATCAAGGAGTTCATCCGATCCAAGGTCATGGGAACATCGTTATCCGCTCGTACAGTCGGCGCCTGAAAAATGAAGAGTCCGGTCAGAAAAACCACAAATATGAATTGTCTAATGTTCACCATTATATTTCTCTTTCAATTTTTGTGGAGCCGTTACCCACATTAGATCGCCCACGAGAGCCCTCTGGTAAACTTTCAGTGAAGGTATTCGACAAAACTTCGTCGGATGACCTCCCCAACGCAGAATTTCAACGTAACTTTTCCCTAGGGCCAATTAGTAAGGAAAGAATGGGATGAGCAATCCGAGCGACGCGTTAAAAGCCGAAGCTGAAGCCGTTGGGCTGCATAAGCTCGAGGGGCGACATTGGGACGAATTGCAGAAAGCCCTCGACGCCAAGCAAAAACACACGCGCGGCATGCCGGACGATCTGACAATTTGGGATGAGCCGGCGCATGTCTATCGCGCCGGAGACGAGGCCTGAGCCATGACTGATCTCCATTATCTGAGCATATCCGAGGCCGGTGCGCTTATCGCCAAAGGCGATCTCTCCCCGGTCGAGTATGTCGAAGCGCTGTTGGCGCGGATCGAGAAGATCGACCCGAAGCTGGATGCATTTTTAGTGGTCGCGGGAGAGCAAGCCCGAGCGGATGCCAAAGCGGCGGAAGCGGAAATTTCAGGCGGCAACTACCGGGGACCGATGCACGGCATTCCATACGGCCTGAAGGACATCATCGACTATGCGGGCCTGAAGACGACCGCGCATTCGAAGCTGCTACAGGATAACGTCGCCGAGACTGACGCCACGACGACCGCAAAGCTGAAAGCGGCGGGCGGCATCTTCATGGGGAAAATGGCGACACATGAATTCGCCATCGGCGGCCCCTCTTTCGATTTGCCGTGGCCACCGGCGCGCAATCCCTGGAATACCGACCGCCACCCGGGCGGCTCCTCCAGCGGGTCCGGCGCGGCCGTGGCGGCAGGATTGCTGCCAGGCGCACTCGGCTCGGACACCGGCGGCTCAGTACGCCATCCAGCATCCATGTGTAATCTTGCGGGTATAAAACCAACTTATGGCAGGGTCAGTCGCGCAGGTGTTGTGCCGCTATCTTTCAGCCTTGATAACGTCGGTCCGTTGACACGCACGGTCGCGGACAACGCGATCATGTTGACAGCAATTTCCGGCCACGACCCGCGCGACCCCGCTAGTGCGCGGGCCGAAGCGGTCGATTTCACCGCCGATCTCGACAAAGGGGTCAAAGGCTTACGGATCGGATTGGTCCGGCAATTCTATACCAAGGATCTCGATGCCCAGCCGGAGATGGCGGCATCGGTCGATGGTGCAGCGGAAATCTTGCGCGATCTGGGCGCCGTCGTCGAAGAAGTGTCGATGGCACCGCTTTCCGAATATGCCGCAGTCAATCGGGTAATCCTGCTCTCCGAAGCATATGCCATTCATGAAAAATGGCTGCAGGAAATGCCCGGAGACTACGCCCATTTCACCCGCGAGCGTCTGATGCCGGGCGCTTTCATTCGCGCGACCCATTACGTCCAGGCGATGCGTCACCGCGAGAAGATGAAAAACACCTTCGACGAATTGATGCGGACATACGATGCGGTCATCACCACATCCAGTATGCAAGTCGCCTGCCATATCGACGACGAGCCTGAACTCGAGCGGACATATTCTCGCCAGTCCCGCACGCCCTTCAACGTAATTGGCAACCCCGCACTCGTGGTGCCGAGCGGCTTCGACGGCGAAAACATGCCGTTATCGGTGCAATTCGCCGGCCGCGCCTTTGACGAAGCGACGGTCTACCGTGTTGGGCATGCCTATGAGCAAGCGACGAAATTCTACGAACAACATCCCCCGGTTGTTTGAACAAAGTATAAGGACCCTTGGATATGAAAATCGGCGTTTCCTTCCCGACCACCGAGATCGGCAACGATCCCTTCGTCATGCGCGATTTCGCGCAAGCGGCGGAAGATATGGGCTACGAATATCTGACCGCGATCGATCACGTGCTACAGGCCCGCGATCCGGCGGGAGACGATTTTCGCGCCTATTACACTATCGATAACGCCTTTCACGAGCCGCTAATCCTGTTCAGCTATCTCGCAGCGGTGACCAAGAAGATCGGCTTCGTAACAGCGATCCTGATCCTGCCTCAACGGCCGACGGTTCTGGTCGCGAAACAAGCGGCGCAACTCGACCTGATGTCCGGCGGGCGGCTACGCCTGGGGTGCGGCATCGGTTGGAACGACCTTGAGTTCGAGGCCATGGACCAGAACTTCAAGAATCGGGCGCGGCGCGTCTCCGAACAGATCGATGTCATGCAGCAGCTTTGGACCAACGAGACGATCACATACGACGGCGAGTTCCATAAGATCGATGATGCGGGCATCAATCCCCTACCAATCCAGCGCCCGATTCCAGTTTGGATCGGTGCCTTTGTCGACGCGGCCATCCGCCGCGCCGGACGGGTCGCTGACGGTTGGCTGGTCAATCCCCGTGTCGCGGCGGGCGCGGAGGCCGAACCGCTTTTGGCCGCGTTCCGTGAGGGAGCGGAGGCGGCCGGGCGCAACCCGGACGACCTCGGCATTGATGCGACGGTCCTCGCAGGCGACCGGGGGCCGCAGGCTTGGGCAGCGGATGCGGAGACATGGAAAGGCATGGGTGCCACGCACCTAACCTTCCGCACAATGGCGGCAGGCGTCGGATCGGTGGACGCGCACATTGAGTCCATTCGTAAATTCAAAGAAGCATACGGGTCATAGAGATGTCTGAATTATTAATTGAATTCAATACCTTCACAATCCTCGGCCGCTGTGCGCGTACGGGTGCGCTCGGTGTGATCACGGCAACGGGCGAGATGGCAGTTGGCTCTCGTGTTCCTTTCGTCGAGGACGGCGTCGGTGCCGTCGCGACTCAAGCGCTCACCGACCCTAGATTAGGCAAAAAAGGCCTCGACCTCTTGCGCGCCGGGAAATCAGCAACGGAAGTCATCGAGGCCCTCACCGCCGTCGACCCTCATATCGAAGCCCGCCAATTGGGTGTGATCGACACCCAAGGCAACGCGGCGGCACGTACCGGCAGCGGCAACAGCGATTGGAAGGGCCACATCGCGACGAACGGGTTCGTGTCCATGGGTAACCGCCTTACCAGCGAAGGGGTGGTCGACGCCATGGCCGCCTGTTTCCGAGAGACAGAGGCTGAGCCATTGTGGGAGCGTCTTATGCTCTCCATTGAAGCCGGGCGAGACGCAGGTGGCCAACATGGCGGCCAGCGCTCAGCGGCAATGTATGTGTGCGATAATCTCGACTACGCGTTGGTCGACCTCCGAGCCGACGATTACGACGAGCCGGTGGATGAACTCCGTCGCCTCTATGACCTGTACGTGCCGCGCATCCCGTATTACCGCAGACGCGCCGCCGACCCGACCATCGGACCTTTTAGCGCCTGGAAAGATTCAGCCGGACTGTAGGTGAGAGGGTCTGCGCAACTAATTTGGAGATGGAGTTCTAAAAGTGGCCGATATCGTGACATATTCCCTCGCTGACGACATTGCGACGCTGACCATGGATGACGGGAAGGCCAACGCAATGGCTCCCGCCATGAGTGCCGCCCTTAATGCGGGCCTCGACCGCGCCTCCGGAGAAGCGAAGGCCGTGGTTATACGCGGCCGGGAAGGCGTGATGTGCGGCGGCTTCGATCTCAAGATAATCCAAGGGGACGACGATGCCGCAAAAGCCGGAATGCGTGAGGCCGGTATGGCGCTGCTGAAGCGACTTTACCTCTTTCCCCAACCGATCATTTTTGCCGTCACGGGGCATTCGGTTGCGATGGGTGCGCTGTTGCTCTTAGCTGGTGACTTTCGGGTCGGTCTCTCCGGAGATTTCCGCATTGGCCTGAACGAGACCGGTATCGGTCTCTCCTTACCCATAACCGGCCTGGAACTGGCGCGTGATCGCTTAGCCCCGGTGGTCTTTCAGCGGGCTACAATCAACGCTGAACTGTTCTCACCCGACACCGCGGTGTCGGCAGGCTATCTCGATCAGGTGGCCGACACCCCGGGTTTCGACGCGGCGGTGAGCGAGGTCGCGCAAACCCTAGCCGCGCTTGACGCCACGGCTTTTGCCGAGACCAAGCGACGCGTCCGCCAGCCCACCCTCGAGCGTATCGACGCGTTGGAAGGCTGAGTTCGGAAAATGAGCTACCGTATTGTTCCGAGGACGCCTGCCGGTGAGCGTCTCATCGCTGCCGCCAATGGATTGAGAGATGTTTTTCGGGAGCGCTCGGAAGGGGCGGATCGTGCGAATGAAATTTGCGCTGAGAACTATACCGACATGCAGGCCGCCGGCATCATGGCAGCATTTGTGCCGGAAGAGCTTGGTGGCATGGGCTTACGCTCGATACATGATTGGATTTTGGCGATTGCGACTTTGGCCAAGGGTGATGGCTCTGCCGCCATCGCGATCAGCATGCATCTATCGGCAACACGCGGATTGGCGGCCCTCTACCGCGCCAGCGAGCCGGGCTCCGCTCCGCACAGTCGGGTAAAAGCCGTTCTCGAAGCGGTCGCGGCGCGCAAGATGCTGATTTGCTCCACAACCACTGAGCGGGGCACCGATAATCTGCATCCGTTGACCGAAGCGACCGCGACGGAAGATGGCTGGCGGCTCAACGGCACGAAGTACTTCGTCACCATGTCTTCCTTGGCGACCCACGTTGCGACCAATGTACGGATGCGCGACTCGGATGGCGATCATATCGCTAATGTTTTCATGGCGATGAATACCGAAGGTGTCCACCAGCAAGGCGATTGGGATGCCTTGGGCATGCGTGCTTCCGGCAGCCAATCGGTCAAGTTCGAGAACTGTCTAGTGCCGCATGATGCGTTGCGCAAGATCGGTCCTTGGGGACAATGGAGCACGCCGGTCTTGGTCAATCGGACCTTGGCGAATGTTCCGCTCGTTGGCGCTTTCCTCGGCATGGCGGAGACAGCATTCGAATTTGCGGTCGACGGGCAAGCAAAAGACCCGAAGGCCACGAACCGTTCTGGGGTGCACCACGCGCTGGCGGAGATGGAAATATTTCTGGCGACATCGCAAAGCATCTTGGCCCGTCTCGGCGTGCAGCTTGACGATTTCATGGCGGAAACCGAAGGCGGCGCGAAGGCGACCTACGCGCAGGGCCATGAATTGATGAAAGATTATCAGAGCGCCAAATGGGTCGTGAACCGGCACGCCATCGACATCGTCAGCCAAGCCATGGATCTGAGCGGCGGCGGCGGGTTCATGGCCGGCAACCCGCTCTCGCAATTGTATCGGGACGTGCGGGCGGGACCCTTCATGCAGCCCTATTCCCCCATCGATGCACGGGAATACATGGGCAGGGTACTTCTCGGCGATCTCCCCGACGCGTAGCTTTAGCCGGGTAGCGTGAAGGCCTTGGCCGCCTCTTCGTAATCCTCATAGCCGAGCGTCTCTCGCAACTCGTCGGGAGAAAGGGCGCTTTCGGCTTCCGCCTTGCCATCCTGCAAGGCGGCCAATCCTGCCTTAATACCGGCGGCAGCCGGGGACAGCATTCCTGTCGGATGCGTCCCGATCTTCAACCCTAGTTCAGCGGCGCGTGCTTGCGTCGGGGTCTCCCGCTTCGCGCCCGGCGACAGCACAGCGAAGGACGGGCGGCCGGCGGCGGCCTCGACGGCGCGGCGGACCTCATCCTCATCCGCGGGCGAGTCGAGGAACAGGATATCCGCTCCCTCTTCCACATACATCTCGATCCGGGCGACGGCTTCGTCGATGCCCAGCGTCGGACGGCAATCAGTGCGGGCCATCACCAGGATACCGGACTCCTTCGCGGCCTCGATAGCGGCGCGTAGCTTCATGCGCATTTCTTCGCGCGGCAGAGTCGGCTTGCCAGCGGATGTCAGCGCGCGCGGGGTAATCTTATCCTCGATCAAAACCGCCGCAGCACCTAGCCGGCCATAGGCCCGAACCGTGCGCTGCACGTTCATCGCATTGCCATAGCCGTGATCGCCGTCGGCGAGCATCAGCAGGTCGGGAGCGGCGGCGCGGGCTTGGATCAGTGAATCCTGCATTTCGGCCGCCGTAATCAGATCGAGATCGGGTCCACCCAACCGGCTGGCCGCCACGCAAGAGCCGGAGAGAAACGCCGTCTTATAGCCAGCTTGCCAGGTCATTTTAGCGCTCAAGCCATCCCAGACCGCCGGCATGATAATAAATCCAGGTTCGGCTAACAGGGCGCGCAGATTATCGGGCGGGGTCATGGCAGGTTCCTCGGCTGTATTGGACGGACGCGATGGTCGTACGACAATACGATATAGGGTTTTTGGGCGCGTATGGAACGGGAGAGCCTATCACCTGATTCGGCGTCAAGCTGCATGCTTCCGGGCGCAAAAAAAGCCGGGCCAAAGTTGGCCCGGCGTATAAGTAAAACAGGGAGGCTTCACGTCTGGGAGACGCAGGGTATTCAAACCCTCACCTGAAGGGGTATATCAGGTGGAAATGAATCGTTGCTGCGTTGCAGCAAGCTTCTAATCTAACATGGGGCGGCGATAGACCGATAACCACCTTCATTTAGGCACACCACTTATGCGCTTTTTGCATAGCTCGTAGTTTATCGTCACAAATGCCACAATGGTTAACGCATTTAAAACTGTGTTTCGGCGACTTTCCGCAGTAAAAATTCCCGAAATACCTCTATTCGTTTTGAATGTCGCATTTCTTCCGGATAAACGAAGTAACATTGCGTGGGCGGGCTGGAAATTTCGGGCAAGACCTGCACGAGGTTCGAATCCGGCGGCACCATATAATCCGGCAAGTTCGCCAACCCAAGGCCACCTTGCACCGCAAGATACATTCCATAGAGATTGTTCACCGTAAAAGCGGGCCGGCGCTGATGTCCGGGCTGAGCGCCGACCTCCAACAACCAGTTGATCGTCGTCACCGGTAGCGGTTGCGCTTCACCGTAGACAATCAGGCGGTGATGATCCAAATCCTCCGGCTGTTGCGGATATCCGAACTCCCGCAAGTAATCGCGGCTGCCATACACATGGGTGCGCACCTGCAGTATCTGACGCTGGATCAAATCCGGTTGCCGGGGAGCTCCCATCCGCAGCGCGACATCGGCTTCGCGCATCGTCAGATCAAGCTCACCATCGGTCAGTTGCAGGCTCACTTCGATATCCGGATAGAGTTCGACGAATTCCTTGATTCGCGGTGTCAGCCACGTGGAGCCAAGCGCCACTGTCGTGGTTATCTTCAACGGGCCCGAAGGGCGCTCCTGGCGTTCGGAGAGTTGTGCCTCCGCCATGGTCAACATGTGGAAGACGTCGTGTACCGTCTGATAGAGCAATTCGCCCTGTTCGGTCAGCAAAAGGCCGCGAGCGTGTCGGTGAAACAACGGTGTCTTGAGCGAGGCTTCAAGCGCGCTGACCTGGCGGCTGACCGCTGATTGGCTGAGATTGAGCGCATCGCCTGCCCGAGTAAAACTCCCGGCGTCAGAGACCGCATGAAATACTCGCAGTTTGTCCCAGTCCATCGCATTGGCGCGCCGGGTCGATTTGTCCCAAATCCTGCCCGCGCTGCTCCTAAAAGCCGAACATATGGTCGAAGCTGAAACTGCCCGACCCGTTTACGACCCCATGATAGCCGAAAAGTCGGCACGTGACGTCACGTATGATGACATAGGGCCGATCACCCGCGCGGCGACGCTCGTCCGCATCGAAAACCTCCGAGTAGCGCCAATTGACGGACCCACCGCATGGAATCGGCAAATCCCGGAAGGCGATTTCTACCCCGGACCCGTCATGCAGAATCAGCTTGGTCTCGGATTTCTCGTGCCACGGCGTCGATGCCGAATAGATCAGGTGACACATTGTATCGTCCGGAGCCGGTCCGAGGCGCAGAAACAACCGCGTACTGAGACCTGGCGCCGGGCCGTTATAGGATTGCGGCTCGTTGCGATAGGTCAGCACCGTGTTGAAGATATGCGCGCCGAAACTCGTCTCGGCCTCATGGCCGCTCTCACGATGTTGGTAGCGGAACAGGCCATGCAGCCAACCATCCGCGCCGCCGCCATCCGCGAAGTCGTAGATCAATTCCATGTGACCGTAACCTTCGCCGAGAGATCCATTCACCAGACCATCGAGTGACAGGCAGTCGGCATGATCGCGCGGCAGGCAGCCAAATCGATGGCGGGCGACTTCCTGGCCGTCGGGATTATAGACCGCAAGCGCCAAAGGTAGATTCTCCTGCGCTGTCGACATCGGTGTCGGCAAGGCGAGGCTACTGAACTCAGCCATCGGCAAAACAGGAGCTGGCAGAATGTAGGATTTACCCAAGAGATTGCTCAATTCCGCAATCTTCGGGTTGGTTTTCAAATCTACCCTTTCGACATTCGGGTGCGAAATCCGTGAGCGTCCAGTCTTCGCGTTCGCGATCTCATAGCGAGGTCGGACGAAATGCTTGCCTGCCTGGATCTCTATCTGCTCCGGCCAAGCGAGGTCGGGCAACAATTCCGCGACATTCAAGGCATAAGACCCAAAGGCCGGAAGCTCGCGGTCGAGCCGGACGATAGTGTCGTCGCCCATCCGATTGAGACCGATGGTCCCGGCCGGTATCACACAAGGATGGCTATTCTGCACCCAGAGAGTGACCTGTTCCCCATCGGCGGGGGCGGGCAGACCGGCATATAAATCCGACGGCCATGCATTCGCATCATGCGTACAGGAAAGCACTTCAGGTGCATCGCCATAGGTGTCGAGCGCATATTTGACGACGTCGTGCCCGGACGCGTTGATCGCATGCAAGAATAATTGGCCGGTAAAAGCACCGAGATCGAAACGCTCACGCACCTCGCGGCTGTCAATAACGACAGAGCCGACACCGGCCGGTAGATCCTCACGCCATTCGACCAATACTTGCCCGTCTTCATCGAACAGGCAGCACCACATCCAAACATTCTTGGCGCCATAGCCGGCCCAGTAGTTCGCGCTCACGACCCGGGTGTGATGGCCCTCGTCGTCGCGAAAAAAAGCGAAGTTGGTCGCAAAATTCATCGGCTCTAAATAGCGGCGTTTATTGGTCACCATCTCGTCTTCCAGCCGCACCTGATCGAGGGTCACGAGCTCGGCACCGCTGGGGAGAAGATGGCTGATGTGCTCGGCAACGCGCTCTGTATCAAAGCCCGGAATAAAGACGGTCCGCGCACCGCTTTGCGACAGGTCGGTAACCGGCTGGGTCGTTTGACCGAAAACGATCTCGCCGATCCGTTCGATATCCTGCACGAATACGCCCGCGAGATTCAATGCACCGCAGTCGTGAATTTCCGCAAACGGAGCCGCCAGGCCAAGCGGGTCATAGATCGCGACTGGCCCTTCCATTCCGGCGATCAGGTCCTGGATACGCTGCGCCGTCAACGGATGACCGGCCGCTTTGAAGAATGAGAAGCCGCCGGTGATGTTACTGAACGTTTCGATCGATAAGGCCATAGGCCGCCTAGTATCCTCTTATGTCAGGTCGCGAGACCAATGCGTTTAAAGAAGGACGAAAATTTATGCCGCCGTTGCTCGCGTCGTACATAGCGCTCCTCGGTGACCCAGTTGAGTTGGATGGCTCGCCGTGCGCCCTCGAAGGATTTGTGGCCGTGCCAAGCGGTCTCCGAACATTTAAACGCCAACATCGTGCCCTCATCGGGCGGCACTTCGGCGACATAATCCTCGATATCGTTCGGCTGTTGCAGCAAGCGCAAACGCCCACCTTCCTTTTCCCAACTCGGGTTTAGATAGAGTAGAACCGTGACAATCTTATCCTTCGAATCCGTATGAATTTTACCGTCCCGCGCGCGACATTTTCCGCGTACCGTCACCATTGTCGGACGCTTTCGAAGATCGGTTTTAAATTTTTCCGATAACATTTCCGTCACTTCGGGGCCGCGCAGATCTTCGACCAACTCGCCAAAGGCAGGACCGTACTCAAGCGCCGTCAGCGGAACGCTGCCCGGCCGCTCCATCTTGGGAAAATTGCGCAATACGGAATGCAGCGCCTCGCCGCTCACCAAACCCGGCGCAACGAGATGCTGGAACGGCTCCGCCACTACTGGTGCCGCGCGTAGCTTTTCATGATCGATCAGGGACATTGGTTCGCCGAATATCGTCGCGATCGGAAAGATACGGCGAAGCACGCGAATCTGGCAATCCCCGCGATTCCCCTGCGGCGATCCGTCGCCATCAATTATAACCCGAGCCGGGCGATGATTTCACGCGCCACGCGGGACGTCTCGTCGAGCCTCACTGCCTGCCATTCCTCAAGCTTCCCTTGAAATGGCCTGGTATGGTCGGCCAGGCGCATCTCCGTGTGGAAGCGCTCAAACTTACTACCACTACCACCCTCCAACGCCAGAACATGTACCGGCTTTCCAGTGAAGCAGGCTTCGGAGATCATATTGACCGAATCGCCAGTGACGAGAATGGAATCGGCCTGTGCCAGAAAGGCAAAATACGGATTCTCTCCCATCCCGTCCCAAAAGTAGATGTTCGGTCCGGCAATACGCTCGCGGAGCAACTCCAGATTTTCCTCGCCGGTGCGCCGCGACGCCGTGACCAGAAGCCCGCACCCTGATCGCGCGACCAAACCCAACAGATCATCTGCCAAGCGGCGCGTGATTTCCGCCGTCATCTGATAGGTGCTGTTGGTCCCGCCGATAAGAACTGCGACCGTGGGATGCGGTATGTCCGCGAACGCCGCGCCCTGACGCGCCGCCGCCGCCGCGAGATCTCCTTCGGCAATCCGATGCATCGAACCCATGACCTTGATGACATTCGGCCCATCCAGACCGTCATGGGACTGCCCGATGATCGCATCATAAGCACCCGCCGCTGTACGTGGATGCTGTGCGTGGACTGCCTTCGCGCGCCCGTCGCTCTGCCGCTTTACCCACAATGCGGGCCCAATCGCATGGCGACCGCAACTCACCACGACGTCCGGCCAAGGCGGTTGAAGCGGTGTCCCGCACTTTCCCAACCCGGACACCCATCGCGGCCATAGACCAGCCGGTAAAAGTGCCCACGGTCGCGCGGGCACCACCGTCTTTTCTTCGACCTCAAAATTTCCAGCACTCCGCGCGATGGCATTGGCCAAGCCTACTGCCTGATTGACCATTCCAATCTTTCCATCGGTGATTGCCCAAATTGCCCGCTCCGCCATCTCTTACCCATTCAGCCTTTGGCGCAAACTCGCCGGATCATTCATCCTCTATACCACGATGACAAGGCGGTTCGTCTTGCTCTTACAGCCCTAAGGGTAATATTATTGCGCGCGAATCAACAGGGCTCGGACCGTCATCGGTGAAACGCGTAAAACTCGATAAAATCGACCGTAAAATCCTCCGCGATCTACAGGACGATGGGCGTATGACCAATGTCGACCTGTCGAAACGAGTCGGTATTTCGGCGCCGCCCTGCCTACGCCGCGTAAGGGCGCTGGAAGACTCGGGGTATATCCGCGGCTATCATGCGGACGTCAATCATGAAGCGCTAGGCTACGGCGTCACGGTATTCGCTCAAGTCGGGCTGACAAGCCAGGCGGAGAGCGATCTCAAAGCCTTCGAGAGTTTAGTGGAAAGCTGGCCCGAAGTTCGGGAATGCCACATGTTGGCCGGAGAGGCCGACTTCATTCTGAAAGTCGTCGCCGCTGATTGGGACACCTATAACCGCTTCCTCACCACAGAGTTGACCTCCGCTCCCAATGTCAGCCACGTGAAATCAGCCTTAGCGATCCGCACATCGAAATACGCATTCGGCATTCCGATCCCAGTCGAAGACGGATCTGCGGGAGATTGACCTCCAACCGAGTATCGTAAATGCCTCTCAGCATGTCTTTCTATCAGGATCAACTCGTTGCGTTGGGAAAGACCAGCGCAGCGCTTCCCGACGCGCAACGCCTCATCTATGTGCGCCATGGCAGCGTTACGGCGAATGGCGCCGAATTAGAGAAAGACGAATACGCTTATATTTCAGGCGTGCTTGATCTGGAAGGGATCGCCGATTGGTCAGAGGTATGGCGTTGGGAACTCGCCATACCAAACGTCGCACCGGCACTCCTAAGCGGCACCGGACTACACACCATTCCCAAACTCTCGCGCGCGATCACAACGCTGGCCATCGAGCCCGGCACCGAATGGCGG
>JABJCS010000389.1 GCA_018665505.1 Alphaproteobacteria bacterium | reverse complement strand
GTCGAAGGATGAAATCACCACCAAACGGGCGTCGCATGGATCTCACTCTCTTCATCAACGCGGAACACACAGACGGCGACGACCTAGCGAAGCGTTTCGCCGAACATACGGAGCAAGTCCAAGTCGCGCGCGATATCGGCTACGACGGTGTCGCGGTTGGGATGCATCTTTCCTATGGCTCCTCCGCGTGGTTCCCGCCGCTCGAATTACTGACCAGCCTAGCCCCCTTCGCGGAAGGCATGTCGCTGGCGACTAGCATGTTGATTCTACCCCTGTTCCATCCGCTTCACGTGGCGCAACAAGCCGCATATCTCGATGTCATCTCGGGCGGTCGCTTGATCCTCGGCGTGGCACCGGGCTGGACCGAGGACGAGTTCAAGGTCCTCGACTTGAACTACAAAACGCGCATCAGCCGGTATGTTGAAAGCCTGACCCTCATCCAGCGCCTGTTCATGGAAGACAAAGTCGACTTCCAAGGCAAGCACTTCACCGCCGACAGCCTCTCGCTCTCCTTAAAGCCCGTGCAACGTCCCCGCCCACCGATGTGGTATGGCGGCAGTGTCGCGAAGGCGGTGGCGCGCGCCGCAGATTTGTCCGACCCCTCGCTCGGCGATAGTTGGGTTGCGTCCTCGCATCTGGTGGGTGATGTGATCACGAAACAGGCCGGAGTATTCCAAGATCGCCTCGCAGAGCTCGGCAAACCTCGCCCAAAGGAATTTCCTTTGCTGCGCAACATCGTAGTCGCCGAAGACCGCGAGACAGCATTACGCGACGCCGGACCGTTCCTGGAAGCGAGCTATCGCATCTTCGGCCAATGGGGTCTCTTTACCGGCCCGGTCGGCGGCGACAAGGAACAGCTCGACCTTGAAGAGCTGATCGAAGGTCGGGTGATCATTGGTTCGCCCGAGGAATGTGCGGAACAGTTATCCGCACTCCAAGACGCAACGGATTTCACCCGTCTCGTCGCTCGCGTCCAATGGCTCGGCATGGATCAAGACATTGTGCTGCGGACTGTGCGTTTGCTTGGCGAGAAGGTCCTGCCGATGGTTAATGCAAACCGAAAGTAACATCACGAACAAGTGTGCGCCGCGTCACTTTCCGATCAGGAAATATCGTTAGTATTACGAATATGTCCGAGGATACATACAGCAAGCCATTGGTGTTGGTGATCGATGACGATGAGGCGATTCGTGCTTATTTGTCCGCGCTAACCCAAGATCACGCAGAAACCATCGAAGCCGCCTCCGGCGACAAAGGTATCTCTGTGGCAAAGTCGCGCGTGCCCGATCTGATCCTCCTCGACCTGATGATGCCGGGAACCGACGGTTATCAGGTCTGTAAGGCGTTGAAACAAAACACTGCGACCAAGCATATACCGGTCATTTTCATCACTGCGCAGACCGACCGTGCCTTCGAGGCTGCGGCCCTAAAACTCGGCGCCATCGACTATATCGTCAAACCATTCGACACCGATATCGTTGCCACAAAAATTAAAAATCACCTTGAGGTCATCCAACGAGGTGAGACCATTAACCCCACTTTCCGGCGACGCGGGAATACCCGCTACCTGGGCATTGCTGCGGCCATGCTTGTCGCGGCGGCGCTTGGCTTTGCCGCGCAAATTTATTTAAGCGAGACCGATACCACGACGCAAACGGTACCGGCGCCCACTACCCAAGCTCAGCAGCCCGTGCAAAGCACTCCGGCATTATCGCCAACTCGAACCGCGCCGAGTTCATCGACCACAACAACGAACCCTCCAGTCACTACGCGAGCGACTGCGCCATCGGCACCAGTGCCAACGGCCCCAACTCCGGCGCAACAAAGAGCCACGCGCTCCATCGATTCATTCAGACAGGAGGCCAATGCGGTAACGGACCGCAAACATCCCCGCTCGACCGATCAGTATGGTTGGGTAAAGGCAGCCCGTTGCGGTGTCGTCCCATTAGTTGAATGGTGGCAGAATATCACGCCCAGCAGTATGGCGCTTTATGTGGACAAACATCACGACGGCATCTGGGAGCCCTACGCCATCAAATGGCAACGGCATTTGATTAAAACTGAAAACACCATGGCTCGAAGCGGCGCTCTCAAAGCACCGAATGGCAAAGTCCTTAGAGGACCTTCATTACAGGAGTTCGTCGCCAAACTTCGCAAACGGGTAGATGTCGTCGAATGCCTGTCTCGCGCCGCCGCGCGCAAAGCATCGGCGGCGCAATAAATAACGGCGATAAAGTTAGAACATGGAGGAACTTGGGCCCTATCGCGTCACCGGCCACCTGGGTGGTGGCCGCAATGCCCGTGTTCTTAGCGCTGAAAATTTAGGCGCACCGTGCGCGATTAAGTTATTCTCCCCCTCCAAACGACGACGGCAGCGGATGATGCGACGCGGCCGTGTGGACCCCATAGATCAATGGCGAGCCGATTTCGAAGGGGAAATTGACCTGCTGGCCAGCATCCAACACCCCGCCATTGTCACGATCCTCGATCGCGGTCGGACCGATGACGGGAACCCTTATTTCGTCATGCCGCTTTATCCGGAGACATTGGCGATCCGACTCTGGGGGACGAATCTTCCGCAAGCCGTCACACAACCGTTGGATGGCGAGATTGTTCGAAAAATACTCACGGATATCCTCGATGGCGCAGGCGAAATGCACCGCGTGGGAATCGTCCACCGGGATTTAAAACCGCAAAATATACTGATGGGTGAAGACGCGGTCATTTGCGATTTCGGTCAGGCAACCCGGACGAAGGATATCGGCGACCATGACATAAAGCGGCCCGGTACCTTCCCGTATGCCGCCCCGGAACAAAGGGACGGCTCGGCTAAGCCAGACAGTTCAGCGGATACTTACGCCATTGGACTGATCGCTCATTTGATGTTGGCGGGGCGGTTGCCGCGCGACGGCGAAAACATCCGCGATAACTTACAGCTCAGCGATTTCGCGGACTGGATCGCCGCTGCCCTCAACCCGGATCCGGCACAGCGCCCACTGGGGGGACCTCTCGACTTTTAGGCGACGTTCAGGACCCGCTTCCCATCACGCAGCAAGGTTATCCGCTCTCCCCAATCGCCCACGGGCACCGTATGAGATACCAATCCCGGCTCTCCAACACCCGCGTCTTCCATCCAGATATGCACGGAGAATGCGGGCGGCTCACCGGTGATCGATAGAACGCGGTCGGGACCTGTCTCAAGCGCGAAAGGATAACATGTGGTAGGGGCCGCAAATCCAATCGTGCCGCCGAAAGTGCAGGTGAAGGGGCGATGGGCATGTCCCGCGATCACTCGGACGACCTGCGGGTGACGCCGTATGAGCGCCGCCAACTCGCTCCCACCTTCGATCAATCCGTTGCTGGTCGTGCCGGTCATAGCGGACCCGAAAGGCGGATGATGCAAGGCGACAATTGTCGGCTTGTCCGGTGCATCACTTAATTGCCGGTCCAGCCATGCCAGCCGCTCGGGCTCGAACGGCGCCTCGAGCGTGGCGTTGACGCTGCAGAGCTGCTGGAACAG
>JABJCS010000388.1 GCA_018665505.1 Alphaproteobacteria bacterium | reverse complement strand
TTCCGCACTGCCGTCGAAAGTGGAGAGAGCGTTCGGGTCCCGCAGGAAAAGCCGCCACGCCGCCCATATATTGTCGTTCGGTGTTTTCATGACAGCCGGCCGAACATCACGCCCTGGACGATCTCGTGCAGGATGAAATCGGCAACGGTAAGGCTGATCGCGACACCGATTGAGATGCTCAAGGCCGTGTGAGCAATGAACACATGATAGGCAAGCACGCCAAGCAGGGCGCCCACCATGATCAACGCGGCGAAACCGTCGGGTATCGGCAAGAGGGTCGTCACTAAGACTGCAATAAAAAACAGCCCGGCTCCGACGGCGCTCATCCAATTGTAGGCTACAACGTAGAGTGTGAATTTTTCATCTCGGTCGATTACCGGAAGGACATGGCTGATGATAAGCGGCCACATAACCCAGGCGATTATATAGAACTCCAATACGATCAACACGATGGCCGGCAAGCTGCGCGAGGAATCGAATTCAATGGCCCCTATCGCGGTCATCGCGAAATAGATGGGCAAGACCAAGATGGCGGCGAAGAAGGATTTCCAGAACCCGGCAACCGAGTCGTCGAACAGCGCCACGGCTCCCCGGTCTCCGAGCAATAGCCGCCAAGCGCCATATAGGCCTTCGAATATTTCTTGTTTTGTGATCATTTCCGGTGGAAATACGCTTCCAACATTTCGAGATAAATCTCGCTGAGTTTATTAATGTCGTCGATACGGGTGCGTTCGTCCACCTTATGCATTGTTTGGCTGATCAAGCCGAATTCCGCGACCGGACAATGATTCTTAATAAATCGCGCATCAGAGGTGCCGCCGGTGGTGCTCAGTTCCGGTCGACGGCCGACGACTTTCTCGCAAGCGTCGGAAATTAGACCAGAGAGTTCACCGGGCTGGAAGACAAATGATTCGCCGCTCACCCGGATCTTTAAATCGTATTCCGTACCGCACGATGCGCCGGCCAATTTTCCGCGAATCCATTGCGCTAAACTGTCCGAAGTATGCATGTCGTTGAAACGGATATTAAAGCGCGCCTCGGCCTCGCCCGGGATCACGTTCTCCGTCGGATTGCCGATATCGATGCTGGTGATCTGTAGGCTGGAGGCTTGGAAGTGGTCGTTGCCTTCGTCCAATGATGCAGATGTCAGCGCGTCGAGCATCGCGACCAACCGATGCGCCGCGTTATCGGCCTGATGCGGATAGGCGACATGGCCTTGGGTCCCCTTCACGGTGAGGATCATGTTCATGCTACCGCGCCGGCCGATCTTCGCCATCTCGCCAAGCTCGTTTGGGTTGGTCGGTTCGCCGACGACACAGATATCGAGTTTTTCACCGGTTTCATCCAACCAATCGAGCATTTTCGTGGTGCCGTTGATCGCTGGACCTTCCTCATCGCCGGTGATCAGGAAACTGATTGACCCGTCAAACGTTCCGCTGTCGATAAATTTTTGCGCTGCACTCGCGAAGGCCGCGATGGCCCCCTTCATGTCGGCGGCGCCGCGCCCGATCAGCACGCCATCCTTAATCTCCGCCAGAAAGGGATCGGCCGACCATTCGTCGACCGGTCCAGTCGGCACTACATCCGTGTGTCCGGCGAAGCAGAAGTTCGGGGCGGCGGTACCGTAGCGCGCATAGAGATTGTCCACGTCCGGTGTGTCCACATCCGAGAACGGCAGGCGGTGGCAGGTAAAGCCCATGCCCTCCAAGGTCCGTTGCAACAGGTCGAGGGCCCCGCCTTCGAAAGGCGTGATACTCGGGCAACGGATCAGGTCAGCGGTGAAGGCGACGGGATCGAGGGACATGTCAGTTATCTTTCTTTACGGAGGCACCGGTTTCGGCGAATTTCGGCAGGTCGTCGCCAATCTCGAGCCAGGCGAGATGTTCGGACCAATAGACATGGCCTTTCGGCGTCAAGGATTCCGGATCGTCGAGTGTGGCGACCAAGATATGCAATTCATCCGGCCAGCGGGTGCTCTCATAGGTCAGCGGCGTACCGCAATTGGGGCAGAAGCGACGAAGGACGCCTTCCGAGGAGGAAAAATCTTTCGGATCGGTTTTGGTCCATTCGACGGCACTCGGCTTGTATCCGGCCCAAGTCACCATCGGTGCGCCCGAGGCTTTTCGGCAGCTGGTGCAATGGCAATGCGCAACCCAAAGCGGATCGCCCGCGGCGTCATATCGGACGCCACCGCAGAGGCAACCGCCGGAGCGGGTCATTGTATGAAGTTCCGAGGCCAACTTCTTCCGTCATTCCCGCGCAAGCGCGAATCCAGCGCGACGCGCCGAAATCCTGGATTCCCGCCTGCGCGGGAATGACAATGAAGAAGCAGCATCCGTGCCTCGTGGGTTTAGTCCCGCAACAGATCGTTGATCGACGTCTTAGAGCGGGTTTGTTCGTCCACGGTTTTCACGATGACGCAGCAATAGAGGTTAGGTCCCCCCTTGTCGCTGGCCATGGATCCGGGAACGACGACGGAATAGGCCGGAACGCGTCCCATATGGATTTCGCCTGTCTCGCGGTCGACAATCTTGGTCGACTGGCCGATATAGCAGCCCATGGCGAGCACTGCGCCGGTCTCGACGATGACGCCTTCGGCGACTTCCGAGCGCGCACCGATGAAGCAATTATCCTCGATGATTACCGGGTCCGCCTGCAACGGCTCCAACACGCCGCCGATGCCGACACCGCCGGAGAGATGGCAGTCCTTGCCGATCTGTGCGCAGGAACCGACCGTGGCCCAGGTGTCGACCATCGTGCCACTATCCACATAAGCGCCGAGATTGACGAAGCTCGGCATCAGGATGACGCCCGGCGCGATATAGGCCGAGCGGCGCACGACCGAGCCCGGAACCGAGCGGAAGCCCGCCTGGCGGAAACGGTCGGCGTTCCAGTTCATCGACTTCAACGGCACCTTGTCCCAGAACGGCGAGTTCGCCGGGCCGGACATCGGCTCCATGTCGTTGAGCCGGAAGGACAGCAACACGGCTTTCTTGAGCCATTGATTGACCTTCCAGCCGCTGCCTTCTTTTTCGGCGACGCGGGCAACCCCGCCATCCATCAAATCAAGCGCCGACTCGACGGCATCGCGCACCTCGCCCTTGGTGCTGGGTGTAATAGACGCCGCGTCGTCCCACGCGCCGTCGATGGCTTTTTCTAGATCGCTGTGACTCATTGGAGTGCCCCGTATATACCGCGTCAAAATTCGGCGGCGACTCTGTGCGGGGCGGGCGGGTTAGTCAAGCGAGCTTGCGCGTCGCCGCCGTCTCTTCGTCGCCGGTATTTGGCGTGCCGGTGGGCTCGATCAGTAGGACATGGGCTTCTTCGCGGGCGACAGGGCGGTGCTCGATATTCTGCGGGACGACGAACATTTCGCCGGGGCCGAGGGTAATCGTGCGGTCGCGCATCTGGATGTCGATTTCGCCTTGGAGGACTAAGAAGAAGTCGTCGGTATCGTCGTGTTTGTGCCAGACAAATTCACCCAACACTTTGACGACCATCACGTCATGGCCGTTGAACTCAGTTACGGTGCGCGGTGACCAATGGTCGCTGAAGGAGCTGAGCTTTTCCGCGAGGTTTACTTTTTCGGAATATGCGGTGTCTCCGTTCGGTCAGTAACGCCACCTTAACCTATCCTATGGCCCCGCTGCTTCACACAAGTACCTCATACTTCGACAAGCTCAGGGTGAGGTCCTAATTTTCGGGTATGAATTACTTTCGTGCCGCCGCGTGTTCCGCCGCGCGCAGGCCGGTGATCGCGGATTTTGACAATCCGCCCACATATCCGACATGCGCGCCGCCTTCGAGGCCGCCGGTCGCGGCACCCGCCGCGTATAATCCCTCAATGATCGTATCGTCAGGACGGAGTGCTCTGGCGTCGGCGTCGATGGCGATGCCGCCCATGGTGTAGGTGATGCCGGCGCGGGTTGGCGCGGCGTAGAAAGGTGGCGTGCGGATCGGTTGCGGACTCCCTTTGACAGTCGAGCGGCTTGGCGATAACGCGCTGAAGGTTCTGTTTTCGAGGGCAGCATTATAGTCGTGGACTGTCTGAGATAGTACTCTATACGATAATACTGTATCTGAGAGTCCGAGTTTCTCGGCAAGCGCTTCCAATGTGTCGGCGATATGCAAGGTGCCGCCTTCGTTGGGCAGATGAGGATTGGCGGAAATCAGCCCTTGTTTGCCCGCTTTCTCCCAAATTTCGTGATCGAATATGACTATCGACGATAGTGGGTCGGACAACTGTGCGACACAGTTGGTGGCATAGACACCGCCCATCCCTTCATCGCAAAATCGTTTGCCGTCGGGGCCAATCAAAATGCCCGCGACGACCAACGCGTCAAGATAAGGATAGGGCCACAGGCGCTCCCGGTGCGGCGCATCGATACTGAGGAGATGTCCATAGAACCGGTCCATGCCACGTAAATCCGCGCCGGCCGCTGCCGCCATGCGCAATCCGTCGCCGGTGCCACTCTCCGCATTGCGCTGGAACAGCTTGCTTGGGTCCGGCGTGATGAATTTAGCCAGATGTTCGGGAGATGACTGAAAACCGCCATCGGCGATGACAACGGCGTTGGCGCGGTATTCAATTTCTTTACCTTCAACCTCGGCGGCGATTCCGATACACCGCCCCTCTTCCAGGAGCAATCGCGTCGCTCGGATACCGCGCAGCAGCTTTCCGCCGCGCTCCTCCAGATTGCCACCGAGGCGGCGGAGCAGAACGTCGCCGGCGCGACCTTCCCAATCGAGTCCCGGGCGCGTGCGGCCCGGCGGGGCGAGGACCCAGCGGTGGTGGGGACTGGCGCTTGCTTTCAGGAACTTACAGCCCTCGCCCTGGAGCCAGCGCACGGCGCGCTCCGCATCTTTGGCGATGGCGCGGGCGAGGTCGGGGCGGGCCACGTCCGCGCAAATGGATTGAATTTTCTCCAGCAAAGCGTCTTCGCCGGACATGATATCGCTCATGCAGACATGCAGCGTGCCGCCGGTATAGCGCGTGTTGCAGAGGTATTTATCCTCTGTGCCTTTTTCCAAAACCAAAGCTTTGAGCCCTAGTTGTGCCGCGCGATTCGCCGCGGTCAGTCCGGCGATCCCGCCACCGACAATAACGATATCCGTCTCGCTCATGTATTTCCTCCCAGCGTGGGCATCCCTCGCTCCGGCAATTCATATGCGCTGGATTATCGAGGATGCCAGCGCTTGCGGCTTTTCGACCCCCGGTCCCCGTGCCACAGTTACAGCTCAATATTCGATCAAGCTTCGGGAGGGAGACATGGCGCTCATCGCGGTTGGCGGCATACAACACGAGACCAATACCTTTGCGCCCACCAAGGCGGGGCTGGACGCGTTTGAGACCGGGGGCAGCCGCCCACCACTCACTACCGGGCAAGATCTGTTTCCGCGCATCAAGGGCAAGAACCTGCCGGTTGCCGGGTTCGTCGAGCAGATCGAGGCCTTGGATCATTTTACCCACGCGCTAACTTGGGCCGCCGCCGCGCCGTCGGACGTGGTGACCGAACATGCGTTCGAACATATCGCAGGGCTGATCCTCGACGGATTACGATCGGCGCCGCCCTTCGACGCGGTCTATCTTTGTCTCCACGGTGCGATGGTGACGGAGCATCTGGAGGACGGCGAAGGCGAATTGTTGCGCCGGGTGCGCGCCTTGATCGGGCCGCAGAAACCATTAATCGCCAGCCTGGACCTGCATTCCAACACGACACCGTTGATGATGTCGGAATCCGATCTGCTGGTTGCCTACCGCACTTATCCGCATGTGGATATGGCGGATACGGGTGCCCGCACCGCGCGGCTCTTGGATGAGATGTTGCGGCGCGACCGCAAGCCCGCAAAGGCGTTCCGGCAAGTTCCGTTCCTCATTCCGCTGAACTGGCAATGCACCATGATGCAGCCGGCCCAAGGCGTCTACGAGCGCTTGGCGGAGAGGGAGGGCGGTGAGCTTTTGCATGCCTCGTTTACGCCGGGGTTTCCGGCGGCAGATATTCATCACTGCGGGCCGTCGGTCTTCACCTACGGCTGGAGTGACGCGGCGGCGACAGCTGCGTGTGAAAACCTAGCGGCGGAGATCACCGGCTTGGAGAGCGCTTTCGCCGGCCGCATTTACGATCCGGATTCAGGTGTTCGGGAGGCGATGCGGATCGCTGAGACCGCGACCCGGCCCGTGGTCATCGCCGATACCCAAGACAATCCGGGGGCGGGCGGCGATTCGAACACTGCGGGAATGCTCAAGGCACTGGTGGAGAACCGGGCTGAAGGCGCGGCACTCGGCCTGATGGTCGACCCCATGGCAGCGGAGATTACGCACCGCGCTGGTGTCGGAGCAGAGGTGAACCTCACATTTGGCGGGCATTCGGGTGTCGAAGGGGACGAGCCGTTCGAGGCGCTCTATACCGTCGAGCAGCTACATGACGGGCGCTTCGATGCGACCGGGCCGTTTTATAAGGGGGCGGAATTTAATCTCGGTCCCTGCGCCCGGGTCCGGATCGGCGGTACCCGCGTGGTGTTGGCTTGCAACAAGGTCCAGATGGCTGATCAGGCAATGTATCGCTTTGTCGGGATAGAGCCGACTGAGGCAAAGATTTTGGTGAACAAAAGCTCGGTCCATTTCCGCGCCGACTTCGCGCCGATTGCAGAGGAGATTTTGGTTTGCGCCGCGCCCGGGCCGATGATCGCCGATCCGGCAGATCTGCCGTGGCGGCGATTGCGTCCTGGAATTCGGCTCAATCCGCTCGGGCCGGTTTGGTCCGGCTCCGCGTCGTAAGAGTTACGAATAGTATCGAGTGATCGGCGCGTAGACCGCGAGCCCGTCAGTCTCCGCAGCGCCGAGCCGGTCCGCCGTCGCCGCATCGGTGAGAGCGATGGACCGCTGTTCAGGTTTGCCGTCAATCTTGGTGGCGCCCGCTTGTTGATTGCCGGCACCCGCTCGCAACGGCACGAACAGTACGCCCGGCAGATCAATACCGTCCGCTGCGTCCTCGCAGAATAGGACCCG